>JADLCC010000628.1 GCA_020847425.1 Saprospiraceae bacterium | reverse complement strand
TGGGGTTAAAAACGGGCATGTTGTCAAGCAGGACCAAATTCTGGTCCACTGCCCCACCCCTGATATTGACGCCGTTGGCGCCTTCGCCCACGGCTGAAATGCCCGGCAGCGTCTGAATCCCGCGCAAAATGTCGACTTCACCGGCGGCCGGCGGCAGTTTTTGCACCGCTTTCATGTTCAGCATACTGACGCCCAGGGCGGGCGTTTCCATGGTGCGGGTGCTGCCTTGCGAACTGATCACCACTTCTTCGATCTGTGTGGCGATGTTCTCCATAGTGATCTCCACGACCGCCTGGCCGCTGACCGTTATTTTTCGGGAAAAAGGTTTGTAACCAAGTAATTGAAAGCGGACGGAATGCTCCGCGCAGGTGACGGGCATCCTGAGCATACCCAGTGAGTCGGTCGACATGCTCGACTCGTAACCGTCCATTTTCAGGGAAGCGCCGATGAGCGGCTCTCCGCTTTGGGAATCCGTTACCCTCGGGATGAAATAGCAGGGCGTTTGTGCAGTAATCGTAATCGGGGTCAAAACGATAAAAAGACCCAGCCAGAAGCAAGAGTTGTGTAAAAAGGGACGCAGCATGTATACCGAGTAGGATGAGAATCAGATTGAAAGACACAATAATAGTGTAATTCGTTGGCCTCGGGTAATCATTCAACGGTAGAGGCGGCTGTATGTCATGATTTTACCAAAGAAAGGATGGATTGTACCATACAGGATGCTGCCGGGTCGACCTCACCGCTCTAATTTTTCCAGCAGCCATTCCCGTTCCGCAACGGCTTCCGACAGGCTGATGTGCCTGGCCAGCGCTGTCCGTTTGGAACGGCTGGCATGTACTGTTTTGGCCAGTTTTTTGGTGAATTTTACCAGACTGAGGTAGCTCTCCCGGTGGTAGCCCAGGTTTTTCTGGCGCAGCAAAAACGCCTTGAAACTGTCGAGCAAACTGGCCAGAGATAACCATTCGCCCAACTCGAAATAACTGCGTAACAACATTTTACGCGCATCCAACTGGATAAAAATATCGGAAAATTCCACTTCCCGCAGCAGTTCCAGCACCTCCCGGTAATCGGAGTGCCGGAAATGAAACCCAGCCAGGGCATAGCGGTAAATATTGTCGCGTTCGGCCGGCGGCAAGGCCTCCCGGCTGCTTTCCAGAAAATGCAGGGCCCAATCGTGCGCGCCGGTGAGTTGTGCCAGGTTCTGGACATTGATATAGGTGTGCTTCGGCAGCAGGCCATTTTCATGCAGGATACCCAATTCCAGCGCCTCGCGATACAGTTCGAAGGCTTCGAGCGTGTAAGGGCGTTCGCCACGATTGTGCCGGCGGATCGCAAAATTGATGGCCGTCATATACAAGTCTCGGCGCTCGGCGGATGGGAACAAGTCGCGGTGGGTACGCAGCAAGGTTTTAAGCCGGCTGAAATTCTCCTCGTTTTCCGGCTCGCGGAGCGCGGTCAGGCCTGCGTGCATGAGCGACAAAGCCGGATTTTTATGTTCATCGACGGCTTCCACCGTTGCCAGTACGGCTTCCGAAAGCGGCAGCGGCGGCAGGGCCTGGCGCGAATAGGATTGCAAGGAACGCGTCGCACCCGCCCATTTGAGGTGTTCGAGCAGGTAAAAATTGGTCAGGCCCTCCGTTACGGCAGCCAGGTTGGTCTGTTTGCCGCCGCTTTGCAGTACCTGGTGGCTAAAGATTTCATTTTGAAGCTGGTATTCAAACAGCCAGAAACCCGCGTTGCGGTGCGGTGCAACGTGGTGTTGCCGCTGCAGTTCGGCTGCGTTTTTTTCAAAATGGCGGCTCAGACCGCGTTTGCGGAATGCGCGGCATCTGAACAAACGGTTTTGCAGTCGGTCGGACAACAAGTCCTCACAAGCCATAAATTGCTCCAGCAGTTCGACAAAAAAACCGGCCAGGTAATTGAATTGCAGCCGGTCCCAGGATTTTTCCGGGTAAACGATGGCGAAAACTTCTTTCTTTTCGGGCGCTGCGGACGTGCCGGAAGCGACATTTTGGGCCAGCACACGGAACAATGCCTGCACGTCGGTGCGATGGTTGAAGTAAGGCGACTGCAGGAATTTGCCGAATCGCAGCACTTCTTTGGCAGACAGCGACTGAAAAAGATGCAAAGCAAGCGTGTCTTTCATTTTGATTGGTGTTGTTTTTTATTTAAAAAATGAAATACCCGAAACATTAAAAAAAGACAAAAATCATTAAAAAATCAAACTATTGCCCCTTTTTTATTTTTCTCAACATTTCTCAACCTTCAACACCCTCAACCTATTTTTTGATTATAAGACGAATCTGTTGCATTTTTTGCTGCTCCATTCCCGCACTTTTGTACCGAAAAAAGAAATCAACTACAAGATGAATAGACACTTCCTTTTCCTGCCCGTCGTGCTTTGCTGGATGATCGCACTGGCCACCGGTTCCGCTCAATCGTTTTTGAAATTTTACAATCCGCCTCAGAATTTGAACCTGGAGGCCCAGTCCGTCTTTCTTTATCCCAATGGCGACTACGGAATTGCACTGCGCCGACCCAACAACGCAGTGGCATTCCTGCGTACGGACGACAACGGCCAGCAGATATCGTTCGCCGCGCAGCCGATGCCGGAAAATAACCCGCATTTCCGGGAACTGGACGGCTCGGTAGTGACGGCTTTCACACTGGCCGATTCACTGGTCGTGTGGAAACGCAATGCCGCTCAGGACACTGTTTGGCGTACAGCGCGGCAGTTGGCGCCTGCAATCGTCAGCCTGCAGGTCGAGAACGTGGAAGAAAACAACGCCGGTGAAATTTTTGTCACGGGCTTTTATTTCATCAGCGCATCGAGCCA
>JADLCC010000627.1 GCA_020847425.1 Saprospiraceae bacterium | reverse complement strand
TTCGGCGTGCCGGGCGGTATGTTCAGCGCACCTGGAACAGTGAGTGTCAATGCAAGTTCCGGTTTGATCGATGTGTCGGCCAGCACGGCAGGCGGACCTTATAACATCACCTACACCACACCGGGCCCCTGTGCCGGATCGACCACCTTTGCGGTCAGTATTGTCAATTGTGCGCCGGGCGCCACCCTGACCGATGCCATCACGACCGACAACGGCGCTGTCGGCAAGGCCGATCCGGGAGATCGCATCCAACTGACGGCAAAAATCACGAATGCGCAAGCGGCGGATTATGACGGTGTGCAGTTGACATTGAACAATGATCCTCGGGTCAGTTTCGTGGCCAACTCGTTCAAATCGACCCCGGTAGCGGTGGATGATGCCTACACGGCCACGTTGAATACTTCGCTGACGGTCATTGTGGGCAGCGGTGTTTTGACGAATGATTTTGACAATAATATCCCGGGGCTGAGTGTAACAGCGTTCAGTGCGACCAGTTCCCAGGGCGGTACAGTATCGGTAAATGCGAACGGGAGTTTCACCTACAATCCATTCAGTGGATTTACAGGCAACGACACGTTTACGTACACAATTACAGACTCGGATGCGCAGACGAACACAGGTACAGTGAGGGTTCGGGTACAATAGTTTTCTTAATCCAGTTGCTTTTACCTGCATTCATGTAGATAATCAGCCACACCAACCAATTCAAATCCGTGATGCTTGTATCTTTTTGTTTTTTAAAAAATAAAAACAATCATGCAACGCATTGTAAAACAACTACTTGTAGTAACGCTGTTCCTGTTTTTTTACACTAAAACAGCAGAGGCGCAAACGATTGTGCCCACCCAGACGGACGAGATCATCATCGACAACGGGGCAAGTGGCAAAGCCGACCCGAACGACCGCATCCGATACAAAGTGACCATCCAGAACACGGGTGGCCCTGCGGGTACCAATACGCAACTGAACATCGTTCCCGATCCGCGCACCACCTTGGTGCCGGGTTCCTTTCGGTCTTCGCCGCTGGCCATTAATGATGCGTATGCCTGCACGGGCAATGTTGGGATCAATGTCCCGGCCGCTTCCGGTGTGAAAGTCAACGATTTTGATGACAATCCGGGCGGCCTCACAGTCACTGCGGGCACCTTTCCCAGTTCCCAGGGCGGCTCTGTTATGATCGCCGCAGACGGCAGTTTTATGTACACGCCGCCAGCGGGTTTTACCGGTTCTGACACTTACATGTATACGCTCAACGACGGCAATGGCGTGGGTGCGCCGGTGCCCGCTACCGATGTCGGAACGGTAACCATCACGGTCAGTAACCTGATCTGGTTTATCGACAACAGTTCGGTGGCCGCTACCAGCGACGGCCGGTTGACTTCGCCGTTTAAAACGCTCACCGATTTCAATGCTTCGGCGCTGCCTGCTGCCAACCAGGTCATTTTTGTCAAAAATACCGGTACAAACTACACCGGTGGGATTGTGCTGAAAAACGGCCAGTCGCTTTTCAGTACAGGTCATACCGGCGGCAGCAACCTGGCTGATGCGGGTGTGCTTCCCTTCAGTCTGGCAGCCAACAGCAAACCCCTGCCTGCAATCAACGGTACACGCCCGATGATCACGAATGCTGCCGGTGACGGCGTGACGCTGGCTATGAACAATAGCCTGCGGGGCTTCGACGTGGGTGCCTGCTCCGATTTTGGAATGGAGAACAGCGGAACCACTTCGGTGGGCAATCTTGTGGTCAGCGAGGTATCGATCAACAATACCACAGGCGGCGGTTTCGACGCCAGCCACGGCAGCGGGGCTTCCATGAACGCCGTTTTCAGCAGTATTTCCGCTACGGGTGGCACGAACGGCATTAACCTGACCAACTGTGCCGGTACGTTTACCGTAAACGGCGGCACAATCACCAACCCGACCGGCACTGGGGCATTGGTCTCGGGCGGGTCGGTTGTGGTCAGTTGTGCGGCGGTAATAACCGATAATACAGGTTTTGCGGTCGATATTGACAACCACGACAGCGGAAACGCTACTTTTTCGGGAGACATCACTTCGACGGCTACGGGCATCCGGGTACAGAACTGCGGCGGCGGCACGAAGACTTTTTCGGGTAGTTCCAAAAGTTTGAATACGGGCGCCAATACGGCAGTGACCTTGAGCAGCAACACCGGCGCGACGATTACCATAAGCGGCGGCGGACTGGTCGTGAGCACGACTACTGCTATTGGTATTAATGCTACAGGAGGCGGCACGGTGAATGTAACGGGTTCGGGCAATACCATCAACAGCACTTCCGGGGCAACAGCATTGAACGTGGTAGGTACTACCATCGGTGCGAGTAACCTGAATTTTCAAAGTATCTCATCCAACGGCGGCTCTGCTCCGGGGATAATCCTCCAGAATACCGGTTCCGCCGGAGGGCTGACTGTGGATGGAGATGGCTCCAATACAACACGAGGAGGCAATAGCACTGGTGGTACTATTGCAAACAAAGATGATGGGGGGACAAATGGCAGCGGTAACATTGGTACCGCCATTTTTCTGGATAATACTTCCAATATTACTTTGCGCAGGATGACCATCAATGGAACCAACCAGAATTATGGTGTGTATGGGTCAGCAGTTACGAATGTCAAAATGGAATATTGTTCAGTAACGGGAGTCAATGGTGACAATACTCCGGCCCGGGAGGGTAGTGTGGTTTTTGACAATGTGTTTGGTAATGCTAATTCTATTTTTGAATCTGTTATCAGCGGAGCTATTGAAGATAATCTTCGGGTAGAAAACAGTAGCGGGACTTTGGCATCATTTATCATTTCCAACAATAACATCCAGAACAACAGCACTGTGTCCGGAAATATAGGAATTCGATTTGCGTCCAAAGTATCCGGGAGTATGACTGGGACGATTAGCAACAATAGCCTGAGCGGAAATCGGACAGATGCCATCAACTGCGATGCGGGCGACAACTCCTCCCTGAATATTACCATTTCAGGTAATGTAATTGTAAGAGGTGCACCCAATGAAGGAAATCTTGGCATCAACGTCACCTCGGCAAATCAGGGGCAAGTCACGTTTGATGTTGACAATAACAAGGTGGGCACACCTGACGGAGTGATCAACCAATCTTTAATGAATACTGGAATCAATGTATTTGCAGGAGGATCTACAACTGCAATGACTGGGTATGTAAGAAATAATATTGTAATAAACAGAGGCGCCGGTTTTTCAGGATTTGGCATCAGGGTGATATCTAATGGTTCTGCTGCTCCGGGTGCTACAACCATCACCACTGAAGTAAGCAATAATATTGTGCGTAATGTTGGCCTGGATTATGGCCTGATAGCAGAAGCAAGCGGGACATCTGCTGCGTCTTTACTAGAAATCAAAGTGACTGGCAATAATGTAAGTGTTCTATCTAGTGCACTCGATGCAATAAGGGTGCAAAGCAGGCAAACCAGTACAATCTGTGCACGCATTAGCGGGAATACCACCAGCTTAGGAGGTGTTGGTGGAGCTACCTGCGGCCCTGATTTTTGCGGCCTGATGCTCAGGCAAGCTAACACCGCAGTGTTTAACCTTGAAGGGGGGACGAGCAGTTTGGCCGTAAATAATCCGGCAGCAGCATCCAGCAGTTTTTTAGGTACGATTACAACTGTTGCTGCAAACTTTTGTGGCGTTATTCCATAAATTATTGATGCCTTAACCCGATATCGGTATCCTAAAGCAGGGGGTGTTTGGCAACAGTACACCAATTCGGTATTGTCGGTCTGGCGCCGTCTCCAACCACAGGGGCAAATGCTGCTGCTAAGGTTGTAGCGGATAATCCCGCAGGCGGCGGATGCGATGTGCTTTCCGGCGACAACTTTGTGAATTGCTCAGTTACGCCCTGACCAGTTTGTAGAGAAAAGTGAGAGAGGGTGAGAGCGTTGAGAGGGTGAGAGCCGACTTCGATTACACTTCCCACCCATTGACAGCCCTGATGATGAATGCCTTACGTAGTGGTATAATCGAAGTCGGCTCTCACCTCTCTCACCCTCTCACCTCTCTCACCCTCTCTCACTTCTCTAACAAAAACTCCGTTTCCTGCACATCCCTCGAATTACCTCCGGTAAAGACCTTGAATTTCCCCGAATCGGCCTTGCGTGTTAAATCGCCGTTCCAGTAAGCCAGGTCGTTTTCCGTGAGTTTAAAAACCACGGTGCGTTTTTCGCCGGGCGCCAGGTTTATTTTTTCAAAACCCTTCAATTCCTTCACCGGGCGGGCGATGTCGGCCACCAGGTCGCGGATGTAGCATTGCACGGTTTCGGAGCCGGCAATTTTTCCGGTATTGGTAACGGTGACGGATACCTCGAGCGTTTCGCCGGCCTTGATCTTCGATTTGTTCACTTTCGGCGCATCATAAGCGAAAGTGGTATAACTCATACCGAAGCCGAAAGGATAAGCAGGCGTGGTAGGGCTGTCGAGGTAACCGCTGGTCCACATTTGCCCCTGGCGTTCCTGCGGGCGGCCTGTATTCAGTGCGTTGTAGTACAGCGGCACCTGACCCAGGGAACGTGGGAAAGTAACCGGAAGTTTGCCGCCGGGATTGACCTTTCCGGTCAGGATATCGACCAGAGCATTGCCGGTTTCGTAACCCGGCTGCCAGGCCACCAGGATGCTTTCTATGTTTTCATTGGCCCAGGCAAACGTCAGGGGGCGGCTGTTGAACAGCACCATAACGGTTGGTTTGGCGCCGTTGCTGGTGGCGATGCGCAGGAAACGTTCCTGTCCGCGCGGCAGGTTGATGTCGGACACGGAGCGGCTTTCCCCACAATCGAGTCCTCTTTCACCCACACAGGCAATGACAAGATCCGCTTCTCTGGCAGCCTGGATGGACAAGCTGTAGGCCGCTTCGTCGCTGGCGGCGCTCAGGTCGCTCTGCACCACCGTCACCTCGAATCCGAGCGCTTCGAGCGCAGGTTTCAGGGCCATGGCAGGGGTGATTACCTGGGTGGAATCGTAGTTGGGGGTGCCGATGCCGAGGGTCCAGAAACTCATGTAATCCTTGTGGCTTCTGCTATCGGCATAAGGACCCACAATGGCTATTTTTTTAAAAGGGCCGGAAGGATTTAAAGGCAAGAGTCCGCCGTCGTTCTTGAGCAGCACCATACTTTTTGCAGCTGCTTCACGGGCGGTCTGGCGGAATTCAGGTTTAAACAAAGTGGCTTCGCGGCGCCGGGCGTCGAGGTATTTGAAAGGATCGTCAAACAGGCCGAGCATGTATTTGAGGCGCAGTACGCGGCGGACCGCTTCATCGAGTTGGGCGTTGGTGACCTTCCCGTTGTCGAGCGCTTTTTTCATACCTTTCAGAAAGGTGCCGCCGGCCATGTCCATGTCGCTGCCCGCGCCGATACATTTGGCGGAAGCCTCTTCTTCGTCGGCAGCGGCGCCGTGTATGATCACTTCGCCGAAAGAGTTCCAGTCGCTGACAACGAGGCCTTTCCAGGTCCACTCGCCGCGCAGAATATCCGTCACCAGGTGTTTGTGCATGCTGGCGGGCGTGCCGTTGATCGTATTGAATGCGTTCATAAAAGTGGCGCTGCCGGCATCGGCGGCGGCCTGAAACGGCGGCAGAATGAGTTCGCGCAGGCGCTGTTCGCTCACATCCACTGTATTGTATTCGCGGCCTGCTTCCACAAAACCATAGCCGGCAAAGTGTTTGGCACAGGCTGCCAAGGTATTGTTGGCGCTCAGGTCATTGCCCTGAAAGCCCCGCACGCGGGCTGCGGCAATACGGCTGCCCAGGTAGGGGTCTTCACCTGCAGCTTCCATGTTGCGGCCCCAGCGCGGGTCATGTGAGATATCAACCATAGGTGCGAAAGTCCAGTGCTGTCCGTCGGCGGCGGCCTCTTCGGCAGCGATGCGCTCGATGCGTTCGATCATATCCGGTTCCCAGCTCGCCGCCTGTGCCAGCGGGATCGGGAAAATGGTTTTGTAGCCGTGTATCACGTCGAAACCGAAGATGATGGGGATGCCAAGCCGGGTTTCCCGGGTAGCAACACGCTGCATGGTGATTTTATTCTGGAAATTGGTGTGGCTGAGTATAGAACCGATTTTGCCGGAACGGATCTGGTTCAATAAATCGTCTTTGGCAACATCGGTGCCGGTGCTGATATCGCCCGGCATCTGGGTGAGTTGACCGATTTTTTCGTCCACGGTCATACGGGCCAGCAAGGCTTCGACGCGGGGTTCTATGTTCTGAACGGAGGTTTTTTGCGCGGAAAGGCTTCCTGCACTGATCAGCAGGAGAGTTAGAAGTGCGAAGTGCGAAGTTGACAGTCCGAAGTCGACAGTGCGAAGTCGTGCTTTGCCGGAAAGGAGCATGGATAGAGGGGGGAGGATTCGATTTGCCATTGTTTTAAAATTTGGGGCAAACCTAAGCAACTCTTTGTTATTCGGTTATTCGTTATCGGTTATTTGTTATCAAGTGAGAAAGTGAGGAGGTGTAGCCTGAGGGAGCCGGGCTTTTAGTGGTGGCATGGGTTTGCAGGTCTTAAACATTTCATTTTTCGTCCG
>JADLCC010000626.1 GCA_020847425.1 Saprospiraceae bacterium | reverse complement strand
CGGCTCGCGAAAGACACTTTTTTTGCGTCCTCCTCCTTCCCTATCCGCGCTATCACCAACCTGGGGCTGTGGATCTCTTTAATGTGTCTGATCGCCATTCCCCTACTCATTTATGCCCGTTTTTTTGCGCACAGCCGCTTGTTCGGCTTCCAGATTCCGGGCTGGACCACGATTATTGCCATGGTCGCTTTTTTCAACGGACTGGTGCTGTTCTGTTTGGGGATCGTAGCGGAGTATATCTGGCGGATTTATGAAGAAGTGAAAGGGCGGCCCGGGTTTATTATTCGGAAAGACGATTGATCCACACAAACACCTCTTCCCCTTCCAGTTCATGCGCTAAAAAAGCCAGTCTCATTTTGGATTCAAATGCAGGGCGGCCGCTCTCCAGGTCAAATTCCCAGCCATGCCAGGGGCAGCGCAATTGCTGCCGCAGGGGATCCAGTGCAAGCGTTTGATCGGGGCCGCACAACAATGCCGGCGTCAACACGCCTTTACAAATCGGGGCGCCTGCATGCGGGCAATAATTCAGCAGCAGGCGGATATTGCCATGCTGCCGGATAGCGCCGACCGACCGGCCTCCGACTTCCCGGATGAGAAATAGATGTTCCTGTATTTCTGAAGCCTGGCTAAAAAAATAGCGTTTTTTCATGCGATGGTCAGGTTTGAGTGGTTTGAAATGGTTTGATGGTTTGATGTCTTCACTTTCAAGAAATACGCATCAAAAAACAGTCTTGCGGCGATGTCAATTGCTTTTTGAGGCCTCCCCCCCCGGCCCCCTCTCCAACAGAGAGGGGGTGACTTCACCCTGGCATTCTTATTATGGAATCCCAAGGGTACCCGCTCCCCCTCTCTGCTGGAGGTGTAGTTAACCCATAAATAGGTTAGTTTTGTAAACGATTAAAATGCCTTTTGCTGGGTTCTGCTACGCCCCCTCGTAGAGTGATGGGAACACGGATGACACGGATTTTGCGGATTAAAACGGATTTTTTGTGGCCTGACGGCCACTTATTTTTGATTTTTAGCGGATTCCGCCTTCGGCGGGCCGTAGCGTAAATCGACTTCTTGTATAAATCAGGCAAATATTTACGTACGATTTATGGTTTCCGTTTCATCTCTGACGCCTCTGTATCCGCCCGCCGGAGGCGGGGTTTAATCCGTAAAAAATCAAAAACGAGTGGCCGTCAGGCCACAAAAAATCCGTTTTAATCCGCAAAATCCGTGTCATCCGTGTTCCCATCACTCTCCGAGGGGCGTAGCCGACCAAATCTAAAAACATACACAAAATACCCAGACTTATGGGTTAACCTCACCTGTTGGAGAGGGGGCCGGGGGGTGAGGCCTCAAAAACGGACATGCTCATTTTTCAACCCCCTTGTACCACCCTGCCAAATTATCATACATGATCGGTTGCCGCCATTCTTCTTTCAGGAAACGCATCACAAACTCCGGTTCGTCGGCGTCCCAGTGCGGATAGTCGCTGCCAAAAACCAGGTTTTGCTGCAATTCGCCCGCTTCGATCACCTGCTGCAACATAGCGGCCTGGCGCGGTTCATATATGGGCTGTACACCGAACATAAAATGCTGCCGGATGTATTCGGAGGGCATTTTTTTTAATGCCGGTACTTGCCGTTGCAGCGATTTATAGTCTTTGTCCAAACGCCACAACAAATGGATGGCCCAGATAAAGCCGCCTTCTACCAGCAATATTTTGAGATTGGGGAGTTCTTCCAACACGCCTGAAGTGACCAGCATAACCAGTTGCGACATGTAAGGCAGGCTGATCAATGCATGGTAGTCGATGTGGAATGCCGGGGTACCTACCGGCGTAATCGACGGCGCAGTGACACCCGGCTGGCGGAAATGCAGCGCAACAACAAGATCCATTTCCGCTGCGGCGCGCAAAACGGGCCGGTAAAAAGGATGTGAAAGCGGCATTGTTGTGGCTGCCGGTATACACACCTGCACGATCTTCGGGTGGCTGCCATAGCGGTATATTTCCGCAGCAGCGGCTTCCGGGTGCTGAATAGCCACGTGCAGCGATCCCAACAGCCGTTTGTCGTAAGTCAGCCAGGTATCTACCAGCCAGGCGTTGTAAGCGCGGGCCAGAGCAGCGGGATAGTCCTGCTCGGGCATGTACGACAACCCTGAAATGCCTTCGCCGGTCAGCACACCGTAAGTTATGTCGAATCGGTCGAGCAACTGTTCGCGCAGCAGCGGGTAATCGGAGCCGGCCGAACCATTTTCCGGTTTTGCATCCAGTCTTTTGTTGTGAATACTGCTCTGAAAGGTTTCCTGGGGATAACCGAATCCTTTTTCCTTTAAGCGGGACAGATACGGCTCTTCCAGATACGGATACAGGTCCTGCTGGGAACGATAGGTATTGTGTATATCGCAATCGAGTATTTTCATGTGGACTGGATGCGCTGTTTTATTGTTTTCTATCTAAGAACCCGTTATTAAACAGTTTCTTACTTTTGTCGGTAAACGAAACGCAAATATGTCGCAAAGCAAATCGAAAACTGGCATAAAAAAGAAGTCGACCCCTTCACCGCCACCTTCAAAAACGACTCCCCCGGCAGCTCCCCGCAAGCCGCTACCCGATTGGACTATTGTGGGAGCACTCTTTATTTTAACCATTCTTTTGCGCTGGCAATACCTGGATATTCCCCTCGAACGCGACGAATCGATTTATTACTACATCGGTAAAGCGGCCCTGGACGGCGGGCGGCCGTATTTCGATTTTTATGAAATGAAACCGCCCGGCCTGTTTTATTCCTATGCTATGCTGGTCGCCATATTCGGGTATTCAGCCCTGGGTGCGCACCTCGCGCTGGTGTTTGTCAGTTTATCCAACACCCTTTTTACTTACCTGATTGCCAAAAAATTAGCAGGGAAAAGCGTGGCAACCATCGCGGCATTTGCCTTTGTGTTTTTTTCGCTCAATCCGGGCGCTTCGGGGCTTTATTTGGTGGCGGAACATGTCACGGTGTTGTGGGGACTTCCGGGTATATGGCTGGCATTGAGTTTTCCGGAGAAACCGAATATTACCCGTTTGTTTTTGAGTGGCGTCTTTTTGTCGATGGCAGTATTGGTTAGGCAAACCGCGGCGGTGTATGGACTGGCCGTGGTCATCTACTGGCTGCTGACCTGGCTGCCGAATCGCCGCGAGCAGTCGCTGAAACCTCTTTTGTGGTGGATTTTGGGTGGCATCATCCCCTTGCTGGGCTCTGTGATTGTCATTTGGGCATCCGGCACGTTTCAGGATGCAAAATTCTGGTTGTACGATTACTCGCATCTCTATGCCACTTCTACCAACGAAGACAAAGTACTGATGTATTTCCAGGTGAGTTGGAAACTGATTTCCGAGGGTTATGAAGGATATTTTATTCTGGCCGTCATTGGCCTTGTTGCGCTTTGGTGGTCTCGGCTGTCTCTGGCCGTGAAAATATTCATCAGCGCCTGGACGCTGTTGTCTGCCCTGACGATTGTGCCGGGTATGCGTTTTTACGGTCATTATTATCTTGTTGCCTTCCCGGCTATGTGTATTTCAGGCGCCATGCTTTTTTACACCTTGGGCACACGGGTGTTTGGCAACAACAGGATGCCGATAGCCATGACCGTTCTCGGTCTGCTGTGGGGCGCGCACCATGTTGTAGTTAACCGAAACTTGTACATCAACCCACCCCTGCGCCTTATCAGCCGGATCTTTTCACCGGGCAATCCATTTCCGGAACACCAGTTACTGGCCGCGGAACTCAATAAAGTGCTGCAACCCGATGATACTGTGGCCATGTTTGGCTCTGACCCGCAATATTTCGTTTACCTGAATAAAACAAGCCCGATCCGGCACGTTTATATGCCTTTTATCTCCAAAGGGCAGTTCCCGGAGGCCTTGGTTTGGCAAAAAGAAACGGTTGATCGATTGAAGGAAACAAGACCGAAGTACGTTATTTTCAACTCTTATCCGTACGCCTGGATGGTCAGGTACGACAATAACTACCCTTTCACCCGGCATATCATGGATTTTCTGGCTCCACCGAATTACGACCCATTGATGTTTATTGAGGCGGATTCCAAAACCAAACCGGCAGTGGTGAAATACAAAGTGCAACAAGGTGCGGTGACGAATGACGTGAATTTTATACAGGTGTATAAGCGGAGAGATTGAGGGTTGGAAGGGCGGAATGTGTTAGGCAGATTTGACAAAAGAAAATGGGCTCTCACAGTAGCCTCCATTTTCATTTTCCCCTGTAAATCCGTATTTTTACGCGTTCAACCATCAAACGGTCATGACCAATACGATTCGTTATCCGCTACACAACCTGAGTCCTGCAACCCTGCGCGATTTGCAGGACAAATACCCGAATGCATCTGTGCAGATTGAACTGAACGAGCAACCTGCTGAAGGTGGCCTGAGCGAGGAAGCCTTTTGGGCCCTGATTGCATTGCTGGACTGGTCAAAAACTGGCGACGATGAGGCTGTTATTTTACCGGTCGTGACAAAGTTGGCAGAAAGCCCCTTGCGTCACATTTTTGATTTTAAAGATATTCTCTCCCAAAAACTCTACCTGATCGACACGCAGGAACATGCCCGCCATATTGGAGATGCCGCTTATGATGAAGCAAATAATCAGTTTTCGGGAGATGTTTTCTTGTTCGCCCGCTGCTGCGCTGTTGCCAATGGGCAGGCATCTTTCGATCAGGTAAGGCGCAACCCGACAGCCATGCCTAAAGACCTGGAATTCGCCCCTTTGCTGCGTGTCGCCAATGAAGCCTATCGCCGGCAAAAAAATGCGGTGATGCGTTACGTGGCTGCTTATCCGATCGAAACAGGGAGTAATTTAGAGGGATGGGGTAGCCTCGACAACCCATAATCCTTTTGCTTTTTTTATCCATCATGCACGGCAACGACAAGCGAAATTCCAACCCGCATCACCTCTACGATATTTTCAGAAGTAGTAACCACGATACTTTTAAATATGGTATTTCTGATGATCCCATTGACGAAGATGGACTTTCCGCACGTGCCCGAGATCAATTAGAAGCACTGAATCTCGCTGCCGAGTATCAAAAATTTGATGCGGAAATTTTAGTGGCGGATATTCCCGGCAGGCAGAAGGCATTAGCAATTGAAAGAGCATATATCGACGCATATTACGAGCAGCACGGACACAACCCGGTTGGCAACAAATTTCCTATGCGGAAAATGCCGTAAATTTCAACAGTGGAAGAAACAGGTTTGGGGTATAGTGAGGGGGTGACTTCAAGTCACCCCCTCACTACACTCGGGCCTTTGCCCCGTCCGAACATGAACGAAGGTGTTCGGATTCGGACATTTCTCCCCACCCTACCCTGCCACAAAACATTGATTTTCAGCCTCTTAAAAAACTGGCGTAAGGCTTGGCTAAATACAGCATGAGGAACATTCAGAAAGGTTAAGTAAACCTCATCCCTCATTCCTCACTCCTCACTCCTGTTCCATGCTCAGCAACTATCTCAAAATCGCCCTCCGCAACCTCTCCAAAAACCGCCTCTACTCCATGCTGAACATCAGTGGACTGGCCATTGGCGTGGCGGCCTGTCTGCTTATTCTGTTGTTTGTGGGGCACGAACTGAGTTACGACCGCTGGAACCCGCTGGCCAGCCGCATCGTTCGCCCGACGTATGAAATCAAAATCAACGATTTTAATGAACAGCATGGTTGTGTCGATGCGCTGGTGGGCCCCGAAGCTGCTGCGGCATTGCCCGAAATAGAGGCCTGGTGCCGTATCCATCGGGATGGCTCCTGGAATACCCACCTGGAAGGGCAATCAGCCGAAAGAGGGCGGGATGAAAAGGTCTATTTTACAGACAGCAGTTTTTTTAAAGTTTTTCCGCTGAAAGTACTTGCAGGCGACCCGGCGCGCTGCCTGAGCCAACCCGGCGCAGCAGCCATATCGCGCAGCCGGGCCGAGCATTATTTTTCCTCTGCTGCGGCTGCGCTGGGGCAAACACTCGTGATGGGCCGTTCGGAAGACCGTCGACTGGTTACGGCCGTTTTTGAAGATATTCCGGAAAACACCCATTTCCACACGGATGTTTTGATGCCCATGCGCGAACACCCGGATATTAAAAGCGCAGCGCCATACTGGGGCTACAGCAACAACTTTTTCACTTATTTCCTGCTGCGTGAAGGTGCCGACAAAAAGGTTTTTGCCCGGAAATTTGAAGCGCTGGCCAATGACAAAGTGAGCATGCTGCTCAAAGATTTATTCGCTACTACTACCGCCGATTTTGAAAAAGCGGGGCAACGCTCCCAGTTCGGGCTGCAAAACCTGCCGGATATTCACCTGCGCTCTTCTTTTCAGTCGGAACTGGACGCCAATGGGAATATCCGCTACGTCTGGATTTTTGGGTCCATTGCATTTTTTATCCTGCTCATTGCCTGCATCAATTTTATGAACCTGTCCACGGCCCGCTCGGCAGGTCGCGCCCGCGAAGTGGGCGTGCGCAAGGTGCTGGGCAGTACGAGGGCTGCGCTGGCCGGGCAGTTTCTGACGGAATCGGTAGCCTTGTCCGCAATTGCGATGCTGCTGGCTGTTGGGTTGGCGCAATTGGCCTTGCCGGTGTTCAATGAACTCAGCGGGCGCCAGTTGTCGATCCCCTGGACCCATCCCGTTTTCGGTCTGTCACTGCTGGGTGCTGCATTGTCGGTGGGCTTGCTGGCGGGCAGTTATCCTGCGTTTTTCCTGTCTGCGTTTCAGTCTGTCAAGGTATTAAAAGGTATGACCGGAAACCCCGCCGGGGCAAAAGGTATACATATCCGCAATGCCCTCGTCGTGTTTCAATTTGCCATTTCCACGACCCTAATAATTTCTACCCTGCTGGTTTACAATCAATTACAATATATTCAGCAAAAAGAACTGGGTTTCGACAAAAGTCAGGTACTCATCCTGGACAATGCGCGGGCGCTGGGCGACCGGGCGGCTGCTTTCAAAGCGGAAATGCTGAACAATGCGCGGGTAGAAAGCGCTACGCTGACCAATTATTTACCCATACCGGACAGTTACCGGGAAAGCTGCATTTTATCGCCCGTCCGCAATACCGGTGGCGGCGACAAAGTGATTCAACGCTGGCGGGTCGATGCCGATTATGTGCGCACATTGGGTATGGAAATTAAACTGGGGCGCAATTTCGACCCGGCCCGCGTCACCGACAGCACTGCCATTATCATCAATGAAACAGCAGCCAAAGAACTGGGATTTGCCGACCCGCTCGGACAAAAACTATACACGTCGCGGACCAAAGCAGTGGATTCCAAACCCGAAGATTTTGAAGAACTGACCATTATCGGAGTAATAAAAGATTTTCATTTTGAAAGCCTGCACAACAGTATCGGCGGGCTTTGCCTGCAACTCGGACAGCAATCGGGGCCGCTCAGCCTGCGCATCAAAGGCGCCGATGCGGCGCCGGTGATCGCCGAACTGGAACAACAATGGAAACGTTTTTCGCCCGGCCAGGAACCGCGTTACCGTTTTATGGACGAGACGTTGAACCGGATGTACGGCGCCGAACAGCGCATCGGCAAAATTGCCCTGCTGTTTGCACTGCTTGCGGCTTTTGTTTCCTGCCTGGGACTGTTCGGCCTGGCGGCATTTACCACGGAACAACGCACCAAGGAAATCGGCGTACGCAAGGTGCTGGGCGCCAGTGTGGCCGGCATCACCCGGCTGCTGGCCGGCGATTTTCTCAAACTGGTGCTGATTTCATTTGTCCTTGCCGCGCCCGTGGCTTTCTATTTTATGCAGGGTTGGCTCGCGGATTTTGCCTACCGCATCGACATGCACTGGTGGATATTTGCAGCAGCGGGACTGATTGCAGTGGCCGTGGCATTTGTGACCGTTAGTTTTCAAAGTATCAGGGCGGCGCTGGCCAATCCGGTGAAGTCGCTGCGAAATGAATAGGGAGGTAAGCCCCCGCCCCTCACTTCCCCAAAAACGCCCGGATGATTGAAAATTCTTTTTCCGGTTCTTCCACCTGCGGGTTGTGGCCGCTGTATTCGAACATTTCAAACTGAGCCTGTGGACAGTACGTTTTGTATTTGACCATCATCGACGGCACGGCCACGCGGTCGTAGCGGCCTCCTATGATCAGGATGGGCATTTTCAGCGATTTCAGGTCTTTCCGGTAATCGAAATTGCCAATATCGTTGCCCACGATAAAATCGCCGTCTTTGCCGACCATCTGGTAATACACCGCCGGGTTGAAGGGGTTGGGATAAGGTTTGCGCCTTTTCCCCCTGAAATTGCCGGGGTTGTAGGCGTATAAAAATCCATAGGGCACCCGGCCGTAGATTTCCTGGTGGATCGGGTCGCTCGATACCGCGCCCGCTTCCCGGACTTTCATCAGCGTATCCCAGACTTCCGGGTAATTGGTCATGATTTCGTGGTTCGAATTGTCGTCGTTGGCCTGCCACATCACAAAACTGTGGAAACTGTTGGCGAGTATCAAATGCTTCACATGTTCCGGGTATTTGACGGCATAACCCTGTGCAACGACACCACCGTAGGAATGCCCGAGCACATTGATCTGGTTGTAGCCCATGGCCTTGCGCAAACCCTCCAGGTCTTCGATATCGCGCTCGATGGAATACTGCCGCACATCAGTAGCGGTGTCGGATTTTCCGCGTCCGAGGCCGTCAAAATAAACCAGCGTGCTGGTCGTATGCAGGGAATCAAAACTCCGCAGTCCGTAATGAGAGCCGCCTGGGCCGCCCGCGATCAAAAACAGCGGGTCGCCTTTGCCAAAACTGACGGTCCAGAGTTTGGCGCCGTTGACGTTGTAGTATTTGCCGTCGGTTTGGCTTTCGGGAAAGCCTTGCGCGGACAACAAAAGGGGCAGAAACAGGAGCAGGAGAATCTTTTGAATTTGTTTCATGTGTTGTGTTGAATTTGGAGGGCCAAGGTAAAAAAACGGAGCGGTCTAAAACACCTTACTCAGTTCATTCCACAAGGTCAGTGAGCCGAAAATCAGCATGATCAGCGCGACCGCTGCTCCGGCAATCAGGTAAAAACGCGGGTGTTGGTAATTGTTCATAATGCGGCTTTTGGTGGCCGCGATCAGCATAATACCCAATGCAAAGGCCAGGATGAATCCGTTGAATGCGCCGGCAAAGATCAGCACCCTGACCGGTTTGCCGAATACAGCGAACAACAGCGCCGCCAATACGATAAAAACGATGATGCAGGCATTTTTTTGCCGGATGAACACCGGATGAAAGGAACGTGCAAATGAAATGGACGTAAAAGAGGCACCGACCACAGAGGTGACGGCGGCCGACCAGAGTACAATGCCAAAAATAGTATACCCGATATCCCCGGCGGCCAGTTGAAAGACCGATGCGGCGGGATTGCCTGCGTCGATGCTGGCACCTTTCATCACCACACCCAGCGCCGCAAAAAACAACAGGATGCGCATCAGCGAAGCCACGCCAATGGCTGTCGCGGCACTTCGGTCCACTCGTTTTGTATTTTCCAGCCCGCTGACACCTGCGTCGATCAGGCGATGCGCGCCCGCAAAAGTGATGTAACCACCCACCGTGCCGCCCACAATGGTGACTATGGACATAAAATCGATCCGATCCGGCAAAAAGGTTTTGTGCACCGCTTCCATCATCGGCGGATGGGAAGTAAAGGCGACATACAGGGTAAGGCCGATCATGACAAATCCCAGTAATTTGGCAAACCCGTCCATGGCTTTACCCGCATCTTTGACCAAAAACAGCAGCATAGCAACCGCCGCACTGATCAAAGCGCCCGTCGTGACATCCAGGCCGAACAATACATTCAAACCCAGGCCGCATCCTGCAATATTTCCGATGTTGAACACCAGTCCGCCGGCGATAATCAGGATGGAAAGAAAACGACCGAGTCCAGGCAAAAGCAGCTCGGCAATATCCTGAGCCGGCATATTGGTCACTGTTATGATGCGCCACACATTGATCTGCGCAATAATATCCACGATGATAGAAATCAAAATGGCAAAACCAAAACTGGCGTACAACTGGACGGTAAAAACAGTAGTCGACGTTAAAAACCCCGGGCCGATAGCCGAGGTGGCCATTAAAAATGCTGCTCCGTAAAATGCCGGATTCTGTTTTGGTTGCATAGATTTTCAAGCAGGTTTGAAAAGCGTGTTGAGTTCTCACCCCCGTCTCCCATAGCCATCAACTTAAGGCCTCGGAGAGGCCCAACGTTTGTAGAATTGATTGGCTATATTTGAAACAGGGGCCTCGGAGAGGCCTAACGTTTATTGTTCTTGGGGTCAATAAATCTCATAATTCACCAAATGTTAGGCCTCTCCGAGGCCCCATGTGGGTATCTTGGCCGGTTCTACAAACGTTAGGCCTCTCCGAGGCCTTAATTTGATGGTGGGGACTCAATACACACAATATTATCGCATATTCCCCCTCTCAGTTTTTTTGTTTCCTACAAACGGATAATAAAAAATAATTTTACAAAACATTGATTATCAATATTTTTTTACCCCTTCCTTCTCAATCTTCATCCCTCAGTCCTCATCCCTCATCCCTTCGGAACGTAGATATGATTCGCCTTCAGCGCTTCAGAAATACGCCACGCGAAAGCCACTGCATGCTCGCCGTCACCGTGGATACAGATCGTCTCCGCTTTAACGGGAATGGCCTGCCCTCCGGACATTACGGTTTGTTGCATCACCATTTGCAATACCTGGGCGACTACTTTTTCCTCGTCGCGCAGCAGTGCGTGGGCGGCTGTTCTGGGCGTTAAGGAGCCGTCCGGTTCGTAACTGCGGTCGGCAAACACCTCAGAGCAGGTTTTTAAGTGCATGGATTTGGCCATGGCGATCAGTGCGCTGCCGCTTTGTGCATACACCACCAGCGAGGCGTCCGTTTCAAGGATGGCTTCACAGATGGCGGTAGCCAGGATATTGTCTTTCGAGGCCATGTTGTACAAAGCGCCATGCGGTTTGACGTGGTGCAGGCGGCACTTGTTTTTCAGGGCCAGATTGGCCAATAATTCAATCTGAATTTTCACCATATCGCGTATTTCGGCAGGCGGAAAATGCATATTGGTCCGGCCAAAATTCTCCTTGTCGGGGAAAGAAGGGTGCGCACCAATATTCACCTGGTGTTGCAAGGCCAGTTCGATGGATTGCTGCATGGTGCGTTCATCACCCGCATGATAGCCGCAGGCAATATTGGCCGAAGAAATCAGGGGCATCAGGAGCGCATCATTGGGCATTCCTTCCCCCATGTCGCAATTAAGGTCAACTGAATAAAGCATGGATCATGTGTTGTTGCCGGATGTACAATGCCGCCGCTTCGGCAAAAGAAATACTTTTAAACGTAATCGTTGCACCAGGGATCAATTGTGCGGCCAGCGGGAGGTCGACCGCCGCCACCTGTCCCACCCTTGGGTAGCCGCCGGTAGTCTGGCAATCGCTCATCAAAAGGATCAGTTGCCCGCCGGGTGTAAGTTGTATGGTTCCTTTTGTCACTGCGGTAGAAAGCAGTTCGCGGGTATCGCTCAAGGCTAAAGGTTCCCCCTGCAAATGATAGCCCATCCGGTCGCAACGGTTGCTGAGTACAAACTTTTGGGTAAAAAACTGCTCCCTGCCCGATGTGGTCATCCAGGGGTATTCCGGTCCCTGACACACCCGTATGGTAGTTGGGCCGTCGACAGCGGTGATGGGAAAACGATCCACTTTATTAGAAGTTTCAGCAGAAAAATCCTGCCCAAACCACAATCCAGCACCCTTTTTCAATGGCGCGCCGATGCCGATGACCGGACTCATACTTTTGCTGCCCATGATATGTTCCGAGGCAAATCCGCCCTGTACGGCAAGGTAGGTCCTCATGCCCGGAGGGGTAAATTTTATTTCCAGCATATCGTTTTTTAGCACTTTGTGCCGCTGGTATAAATGCACTTTCTGACCGTTGATTGAAACGGAGCCGGCTCCCGCCAATGCAACTTCGGCGGCTTTGTTGAACTGCAACACCAGGCCGCCCATGGTACATTCCAGCGTTGCGGCGTTGGGTGCATTGCCCGCAAGTGCATTGGCTACATCGTGTGCCACGCTATCCATGGCCCCACCTGAAGGGACGCCGTATGCGCGCGACCCGAACCTGCCGCGGTCTTGAACAGTGGTGTAAATCCCCGCTTTGATTACGACAGCATCAGCCGTGCCCTGCATTGCCGCTGACGGATGCGCTTCCTTTTCGCTGTTTTGAATCTGGTAAAACGTTTCTTTAGAAATGGCGTGGAATTGAACGACATCCCCTGTTTTCAACAGGAAAGGGTTTGCCCTTGCGGAATCGAACAGGCAATAAGGTGTTCGCCCGATGATCTGCCAGCCGCCGGGAGAGGAAATAGGGTAGATACCGGTTTGTTTGCCGGCAATGCCGACTGAGCCTGCTTCCACATGTGCACGGGGCGTTGGTTTGCGCGGCGTGGCGATGCTGTCATCCACAGCGCCCATGTAGGCAAATCCGGGTAAAAAACCCATCATATACACCTTGTACGCCTTTTGCTGATGCAGTTCGATCAAGGTCTTTGTGGATATTCCCCTGGCTGCGGCAACCACATCGAGGTCATGTCCGAAATCCTCATGGTAGCAGACGGGAATGGAAACCACCTGTTGGGCAAACGATACGGAGCCGGATGCCTGGCGCAGGAGTTGTTGCATATGATCCTGTATCCACGCCCATGGATCTTCCTGTGTGCATGGCAGGAATTCCGGCTGGTAAAAAACTGTCAGCGAGGCATATGCAGGAACGGTTTCCATCAATCCCGGGAAAGGCTGCTGCCGGAGCGCGTGATCGAGGCGCATGAGCTCCTGATGGATATGTTCATCGATGCTGTTGCCCCATTCGATTGTTAGGGCTGTTTCGGAAAGATGGAATATTTTAGGATGCATGATTTGGGTAAAATTAATCGCATGTTCGGGATTTTTTCAAAGGCACGCAAAATCTTGTTCCCGAAGGCAGCCAGGAGCAGGAACTCGATCTCGGCGATGCACCCAACGGGGTGTATTTTCTGGAAATCCGCGACGGGGTACGCAGTGTCTGGAAGAGTATGGTGGTACAGCGGTAAATTCTCACAGGAATACGTTGATTTTCAAACCACTCAAGGGACTGTTTTTGCTCTTCTTTCCGGTGCTCTATGCATCGGAGCGGGGCTACGCCTGCTTTCTGCCGTGGCAAATGCTTTATTGATGATAATCAATAGGCAAAGCAATCATTGTCATTTTTTTACAATATGTCTTCGTGGAAACTTTGAATACCTCGAAACAAGATAGTGACCGGTTTTATCTTTTAGCATACACCTGAAGTGTTCCATATTTTATCATGCCGGATTGCTCAATATCTGTTTCCACATACCATGACCCTCCACCACATCCAGCAACTCATCGCCGAAGGCAACACCGAAGCCGCCATCAAAACCTTTCTCCGCCTCGTCGAAGCCGGTGAAGGACGCAACCGGCAGGTACGCGACGACCTGCTCGTGCTGAGCGGCCAGTTGGAGGAGCTCCAGCGGAAAGAAACACTCGGACTGATCGACGACAAGGATTCCATGCGGCAACATGCGGTGGTCAACCACGCGGTGCTGCAACTGATGGAACGACTCGAATCGGGCAGGGACGTGCCCGCTGCTAGTGCGCATAAAGAGTCGGTAGCGAACCAGGCGCCCGCTTCCAAAACCAGGTTATACCAGCAAATCGGGTATGCAGTGGGCATCGCCGCTGTCCTGGCCGTGGTGATATATGCCATCTTGCACAGGGGCGGCGAGACAGCGGCTCCGGAGAGCGCCCCCTGGGAAAAGATACTCAAGATACCGCCCGGAGGATACTCAGGCCGAATCCAGGATACCGTTTTTGTAGAGGGTGCCCTGTATGAAATGGGTAGCGCCACTGGAGAAGAAGACGAGCACCCGCACGCAGTGGTCGTGAACAGTTTTTACATGGACAAACACGAAGTAACCAACGAGCAGTACGCCGCTTTTTTGAACGCAGCAGCCAAACGGGATTCATTGTGGATCGACCTGGAGGCTACTTACAAACAGGAGCGCTGCCGGATATTTTTTTCCAGCGGCAAATACCAGGTGGAAGAAGGTTACCAAAAGCATCCGGTCATCAATGTGCGTTTTGCAGGGGCGCAAATGTACGCCCGATATTACGGCATGCGGCTGCCCACGGAAGCCGAATGGGAGTTTGCGGCGCGCGGCGGAAAAAAGACGAAAGGTTATGCATTTGCCGGCAGCGATTCGGTCGGCAGGGTTGCCTGGTATCCCGGCAATGCCCAGGGCAAGTTACACGCGGTGCAGACAAAGGTTCCGAATGAACTGGGTTTGTCCGACATGAGCGGCAACGTATATGAATGGTGCTCCGATTATTACAACGCCCAATTTTACTTTACCCACATCCGGGAAAATCCTCAATGTGTGGCGGAAAGTAAATACAGGGTAGTACGCGGGGGAAATGTGTTTTTAGCGCCTGAATTTGCACGGATTGCCAACCGTGGATTGTTTGATCCGAACACGCCGAGTCCGGGAGTTGGTTTTCGATGCGTCAGGGATAAGGCCAATTAGTTTAGATTTTCTGCAAATACCTGATTATCAACCCTAATAACCAATAACTAATCACTAAAATGATGAAAAACACAATTCTTATCCATCTGGCCTTTTTTGTTTCGGCTGTCATGGCCACTGCCCAAACAACCACGCTTCAGCGTTTCAAGCGCCTGTCTTACGCTGAAATACAACATCTTCCCCGTACCGACCAACGCATCGATGGCACGGACCAGGCCTTGCCGGAAGGGACAATTCTGGTATACGAAACCAATGCTCACCGCTTGGGCAAACTGCTGGTTCACAAAGTCGGCCATGACCTGGAAATAGATTGGACGACTTATCAAAACAACGGAAAAGTGTACCGCTCCGGCCGCAAAGCGGTAATCCGCGGCACCTATCAATTTGACCTGGATGCCGCCGCTGCCAACCCGAAAGGGTATGACCTTTGGTGGCAACAAGTGGATGGCCGGCAGCGGTACCTCGTTCCTCAAAACGGCGCACAGTTCGGAGTAGTCACAGCCTCGACTCCTGCGGATGAAAATGACGGCAATATTTACCCCTACCCTTTAAAAAAGATCAAACTTTCCAATCATGTAGAGATCGCTTACGCCGATGAAGGTGGAGGGGATTACACCCTGCTTTTTATCCATGGCCTGGGCGGGTATCACCAGGTTTGGAAAAAGAACATGGATGAGCTGCGTAAAAACAACCGCTGCATCGCGCTGGATCTGCCCGGCTGCGGGAAGTCAGCGAAAGGAGATTATCCTTTTACCATCGAATTTAATGCAGAGGTGGTATCCGAGTTCATTACCTCCCTGCGCCTGAAAAACGTGGTGCTGGTTGGGCATTCCCTGGGTGGTCAGATTGCTGTTTCGGCGGCATTAAAAAACATTCCTGAAGTCAAAAAACTGGTGCTGCTGGCCCCTTCCGGCCTCGTTGTTCTGGACGATGAAGAAAAAAGCAAAGTGGAGGAAGGGGTAAGGCCTGAAAAAATAAAAGGATTCACGGATTTGGGATTAAAATACGCGTTCGGTCTGGGTTATGCTTCCGGCAAGCTCCCATCCGATGCAGCATTTATGCTGAAATACAGGTTAAACATAAAAAAACGCCTGGAGTATTTCGACTATTTCTGCCAGATGATGTACAAGACAAATATGGCCGCGGTCAACGAACCCGTCATTGATCGACTCAACGGCATCAGGGTACCCACTCTGATCCTGTGGGGTAAAGAGGATAAAACACTCCGCCCAGAACTGGCAGAAAAAGCAAAAAAACGGATTCCCAACTGTGAAGTGCAGATCACTTCGCCGTGCGGACACATGCTGCAATGGGAATGTACGGAAGAAGTCAATTCCGCCATACGGCAGTTCATATCGCCGGTGCAACAGAGCGTGCAGGAAGCGCCCATAGCCATTTTTGTTGCTGACCAAACCTCCTGCATCGCTCCTTGTACCATTCAGTTTACAAACCTGTCAGAAAACGCCGATCATTTTGTCTGGACGGTGGACGGTACAGTGGTCAGCAGGGAGAAAAACTTGGCCTATACCTTCAAAAAAGCGGAAGGTTTCCGGATAAAACTCGTGGCATCCCAGGGCAACAGGTCGGATGCATTTGAAATGTCCATTAAGGCATTAGGGGAATGACGCGCTGGTACAAGAGAAAGATGTACAATAAATTAAAGTTATGAGACCTTTCTTCATCGTGCTACTCCTTAGCATTTCACATCTTGCCGGGGCAACGGTACCTGCACCGACAAACAACTGCGAAACCACGAACATTCAATTCGCTTTCACCGGCGAACAGAAGATCGGGATTGTATTGAATGCCTTGCTGCTGGTCGGTTTTCTGGTTTTTTTAGCCGTGGTGGAATAGTTGAAAATAATATCAGCGAATCGACCCTAATCCTGCCCCCGATTCCACCCTGGCGCCGGCGTGTTCGAGCACCGTTTCCCAGAATTTCAGGGCCTGGTTGACGGCTTCGTCGTTGCTTTCCGTTCTGTAAGCGACCAGGTAAATATCGATACCGTTGAGATTGGGCAAAGGGCAGTCCTGCCGCAAAACAGAGTCTGCAAACTGAATAGGATCTTGCAGGTATTTCAGGTTGTGGGGCGGGTAAAGGCTGAAAAGTGCGCTGTTTTCCAGAAAATCCGAGTACACCACCATGATTTTCCGGTCGGCCTTATCGTCGGCCAGGCGGGTCAGTTCGCGGCAAAGTCCCTGGTAAATTTTGGATTGACCGGCATCTTTCCGGTAAGCGCGGCCAAAATTGTCGAATATGGCCGTTACCTGTTGCTGGAAGGCGTTTATTTCATCCTTCCGATTGAGCGGATTGGAGCCCAGAATCCCGGCCTCCGGGGAAGGAAGCGTAGCAGAGTGTACTGTGTTTTGGGAAAGCGCATTCAGGGCCGTCAGTCGGATATAGCCGCCTTCGTTTCCTGGTTTCGAGGTATCGCCCACAATAAACCCGGTGAACATTGCGCGATCTTTCCGGTAACCGGCACTGTCCGTATACTCCTTTTCGGAGACGTCACAAAGTACGGATACGGCTGTGGTGTATGGCCGGGAGGTTCCGCAGCCAGATGCGCCTGCAATCGCCACTGCGGCGAAGAAAGCGACAAAACAAAAATTTCCCATGGTGTTTTTACATAGAATGGTGTGAAAATGCTGCACCACCCGACGTCGAAACGGGAAAGTGCATGGATTTGGTTTTTTGGGACCCGGACTGCTCAAACAGTTACCAAAGGCCAGGTCATTTCAGGCACCTCCTGCAGCGACAGGGACAAGCCTGGCAATGCCATACTCCAGGATTTGGGCTGCGCGTGGTTGGTCCTGAACTTCAGGTTTTCCTCCCTGCGGCTCAGGATAATGGCGTGGCTTTGGGTCTGCTGCGCGCGTTCCAGCCCCTGGCCAATACTCAAAATCTGGTTGTACAAGGCCGTGGCCTCGTGTACTTTCTGCTGAAGGGCAGACTGGCGGTTTTGGGCTTCCGATTCGGCGCGGGAGAATTCGCGCTGGATTTCTTCTTTTTCCTGCTGGTAACGGTCCGTTTCCTTGCGGATTTCAGCCTCAAAAT
>JADLCC010000625.1 GCA_020847425.1 Saprospiraceae bacterium | reverse complement strand
TTGCCTTTTGCACTGTAACTGCGTTTGTTTTTCGTTACAATACCCACGCATTGCTCCTCAAAACAGCCTTGTCACAGCACAAAATCCTGCGTCCATAACTCAAACTAATATCGACTTGGTACTTAGGTACTTATTAAGTAAGTGTGCAAAATTAGTTTTGCTTAAATTCTTTACAAATGCTTGAGTATCAAGCCTGATAACTAAAAACCAATAACTGATAACTACTTATGATGACGACGAATCGCAACCTGATCTGGTTGCTGGGGGCGCTGGCGCTGGCGACAGTGTTCTACTACTTTGCCGATATTCTTACCTATATCCTTTTGGCGTGGGTATTCTCCATGCTGGGGCGTCCGCTGATGATTTTTTTCCAAAAAAGGCTGCGCATCGGGCGATTCCGTGCCGGTCCGACAACAGCGGCGCTGCTGACGATTGCCACGTTTTACGGCGTGCTGATTGGCGTTTTGCTGGCGTTCGTACCAACGATTGTGTCGCAGGCCCGCAACCTTTCCACTGTTGATTATCAGGCACTTGGAGAGAAACTGCGCACACCGTTTTTTCACCTGGACGTCCAGTTGCACCAATTAGGGATGTTGTCACCCAATGAGTCGCTGGCTACCAAAACACAGGAAATTCTGAGTGCCTGGTTTAAACCCACGCTGGTGGGCGATTTTGTGGGCAGTTTTGTAGGTGTAGCTGGCAATGTGCTTGTGACGTTTGTATCGGTTACGTTCATCCTGTTTTTTTTCCTGCAGGAAAATCGCCTGTTCCTGGATATTGTGCACGCTTTCGTGCCCAATGAACAGGAGCCCAAAGTGCGCCATGCCGTGCAGGAAAGCAGCACGGTGCTGACCAGTTATTTTGGAGGGCTGCTCACCCAACTGGTAGCATTTTCCCTGATGATCACACTTTTATTGTGGATGTTCGGTATAGACAATGCCTTGCTCATCGGGGCTTTTGGCGGATTATTTAATGTTGTGCCTTACCTGGGACCTATTCTGGGGATGATTTTCGGGGTTTTTATCACCATTTCGTCGCACCTGGATTTGGAATTTGCCATCCTGTTGCCCATGTCGCTTAAAGTGCTGGCTGCCTTCTTTATTACCCAGATGATCGACAATAATTTTCTGGGCCCCATGATTCTTTCAAAAAGTGTGCAAGCCCACCCGCTCGAAATATTTATCGTTACGCTCATTGCTGCCAAACTGGGCGGCGTATTGGGAATGGTGATAGGTATTCCTGTTTACACCGTATTGCGCGTTATTGCCCGCATTTTCTTTGGAGAATTTAAATTAGTGCAGCGCCTGACGGAGCATTTATCCGAAGAGGACGCCGAACAAAAAGCAGCGGACAAATAAAATATTTGGCTTTCTTCATTCCTTTCTTGGACAATTGGAAGACTAGCCTTACTTTTGCCGCCCGATTTGAAAAACAGAAGTGCCCATGAACGCGTTCGCTCCTTATTCTATCCCGATTATGGGGCTGAAAATCGGCTTGCATCATTTTCAGTTTTTGATCGATAATTCTTTTTTCGCTCTTTTTGAGGCATCGCCTGTTCAGGAGGGGACATTGAATTTTGAAGTAGATTTTGAAAAACGTGCCGATATGCTGTTGATCGACTTTGTGTTGGAAGGCAGCGTGCGGGCGGAATGCGATCGGTGTACGGCAATTATTGACCTGCCTTTACAGGATGAGCGTCAATTGATAGTCAAGTACGGCGAAGCGGAAGGAGAGGAAGAAGACGAAGTGGTATACATCAGCCGGGAGGCGTCTCATTTTAATCTGGCGCAATACCTGTATGAATTTACCGTACTCGCTTTGCCGATCCGGAATACATACGATTGCCAGGATAATCCGAATCCTCCCTGTAACCGCGAGGTGCTGGATTTTCTGGAGAAAGAAGCACAAGAATTGGAAGCGCGTAAATCTGCAAATGTGTGGGATGCGCTCAAAGATTTAAATAAAGACAACTAATTCAATATCAATAGTTGTGGCGTGTTAAACAGCCGCCTCAACAAAATCTGGATAAGTCATGCCAAATCCTAAATGGCGGCACTCCAAGCGCCGTAAGCGCGCTCGCCGCACACACTACAAAACGGAAGCCCCGCAAGTAGCCACCTGCAAAACCACTGGTGAAAAGCATTTGTTACACCATGCTTACACTTTTGAAGGTGACCTGTACTATCGCGGTCAGGTATTGATACCGGGCAGAAACAATGCTGCCGCCGCTGAGGCGTAGTTACTTTTTTGCCGGTTTTTATTGAGGAGGCTCCAATCCTGCGTGTCAGGGTGCTATGGGGCTTTTTCTATTTGTGTCAAACCTTACCGCATAGTTCACAACTGGTTTAATGCAAATGCTTGAGTATCAAGCCGGATAACTAATAACTGATAACCGATAACTTCTTATGAAGCAACTCGTCAACACCCCCAACGCCCCGTTGCCCATCGGGCCTTATAATCAGGCCGTTGCATTCAACGGGCTGCTTTTTGTATCCGGCCAGATTGCGATCGACCCTGCCAGCGGCAACCTGGTGCTCGACAACATCGAAGCGGAAACGCACCGGGTGCTGCAAAACCTGCAAGCCATCCTCGAAGCTGCGGGCAGTAATTTGCAAAATGTGCTGAAAGCCACTGTTTTTGTAAAAGACATGGAACTTTTTGGGCGCATCAATGCTGTTTATGGGGAGTATTTCAAACCGGAGTTCGCACCGGCGAGAGAACTGGTGCAGGTTTCTGCCCTGCCAAAGTATGTGAATATTGAGATTTCGGTTATTGCCAAGATATAGTGTTTTGGTGTTTTTGGGTTTTGGTGTTTTTGATTTCAACGATTGGGTAAACCATTCCGGAGCAACGCACCACTAAAACACCAAAACACCAAAACACCAAAACACATTTTCTCCATGAAAAACGTCCTTTCCTGCATCCAGCCTACCGGCGACCTCCACATCGGCAACTACTTCGGCGCGGTGCAAAACTGGGTGAACCTGCAAGACACCTATAAATGCACCTACGGCGTGGTGGATTACCACTCGATGACCATGCCTTACGACCCGGCATTGTTGCGTGAAAATACCTGGAAAATGGTGTTTTACCTCTTGTCTTGTGGTATCAAACGGGAAAACCTGTTTATTCAGGGTCTGGTGCCTGAACACGTGGAACTGTGCTGGATTCTGAGCTGCGTGACTTCCTACGGAGAGTTGCAGCGCATGACGCAATTCAAGGAAAAAACCCAGCAGTTACAGGAAAAGGATAAGGATGCGTTTGTGAGCGCGGGGCTTTTTGCTTACCCTGTCCTGCAGGCTGCCGATATTTTGATCTACCGCGCTGATTATGTGCCGGTTGGTAAAGACCAGGAACAGCACCTCGAATTGTCGCGCAACATTGCCCAGCGCTTCAACCACCAGTTCGGCAAAGAATATTTTATACACCCGGAGCCTTTGTTCACGGAAACGCCGAAAATCCTTTCTCCGGCCGATCCGAACAAAAAAATGAGCAAAAGCCTGGGCGAAAAACACTACATCAACCTTTTTTCTGAGGAAGATCGCATCCGCAAACAAATCAAATCTGCCGTAACCGATACCGGTGAAGCAGTTGAAGGTGAAATGAGCCCGGGAGTAAAAAACCTCTTTGAAATTATTCGTGCCTGCGGTAACATGGCCGCATACGACAGCCTGATGGCCGACTATACCTCCGGCGCCCTGAGATACAGCGCCCTGAAAGAAGCCACTGCCGATGCACTGGTGGCACTCATACACCCGTTCCGCGAGCGACTGAACGAACTAAACGCCAATAAAACGGCTATTCAAGCGGAAATCCGGGAAAGCAGCGCCGTGATCCGCCAACGCGCACAGGAAACTTTGCGGGAGGTGCGCGAGATTGTGGGGTTGTGCTGAAATTGTTGAGGGGTTGAGGGTTGAGATTGTTGAGGGCTGTAACCCAGACGTTGAGTTACAGCCCTCAACAATCT
>JADLCC010000624.1 GCA_020847425.1 Saprospiraceae bacterium | reverse complement strand
GCCGGAGCAAGGCGCTGCTATGGCTTCGGGGAAGGAAACTGACTTGCCTGGGATTGTTTCCACCGGCGCCCCGGTTGTTAAAAACGCTTTGCCGGAGATAAAACAAACCCCTGCTACAACCAACCTTGCACCCTCCGCCGCTTCGCCGGAATCGGAGCGTAATATGAGCGAAAAAGATGCTGAAAATCAAACAGATAGGGTAGTGCCGGAAACAATAAAACCTATACCGGTACAGCAAAAAGACAAAGAAAAAAAATCAGGTATTTCCAGCCGCGAAGAACAGAAGCAGAACAAGGCCCGGACTACTCAAAATAACCCCCGAACAGAGACTGACCGGAAAGGCCATACCATTGAAGCAAACCGGCTTTCAGGTATCGACCAATCAACAAACAACACAAACCCTACACCGGAAAACGCGGTAATACAAGTTGCCGGTAGCACCCAAACAGCCCAGGGTACCCCTGAATCAACCCAACCGGATGCCGCCGCTCTGCCCGGCGACACCATTTCAGCACAAGGTGCAATAGTCCCCAAAAATATCCTTTTACTGCAAGCGCTGGAATTGCCGTTCCCGCCTGCATCGCATACCAACAACAAACTGCTGCTGCTGAAAAAAATGCCGAAGCAATATGCTGTTGATATAAAACCCGCTCAAAATCAACGGATTACATTCGATGCAAGTTTTGCAGTTTCTTCCTGGAAAAAGGACTGGGGTTATACCGCAGGTGTTATGGGGTATTATCCGCTCGGTGCCCACTGGTCGCTTGGCGCAGGGCTTCAGTTGCGTTATTTGCCGCTGGCGCCCGTTGGCCCCGAACCGGATAGTTCGGAAAATATTAGTGTACAATACCGCTATTCCTTCGGGTTTGAACGCACGGAATTACGGCGTTCAGCATTTGGGTTACATTATCTTGAATTGCCTATTGCAGCGCAATGGCAGCGCGGGCGACTTGGACTTGAAGCCGGCGTGGCGCCCGCGGTGTTACTACTGGTCAGGGACCAGGTGACGGAAACCAAGGAAACCTCGCTGACCGGCGTGGAAACGTTGTCCGCTCGGAAGACCTGGGGTGAAAAAACAAATTTCCGCCGCGGGTACCTCAACACATTTATCATGGCGGAATGGCAGGTCGTATCGGGCCTGGGGCTGACCATCCAGGGAAATTACAGACCCGGGAGTTTGCGGAAACCTGTAGAAAATATAGTGCCTGAAAAGGGCGCCTGGGGCCTGGATTTGGGCATGCGCTGGCGGTTTTGATCGAATTTAATTAGACAATCACTCATGCAAAAAAAATATAGTTATCTTATACTATTCGTGTTGCTGTGGTCAGCCTGCAGTAAGGATACATTGCCTCCGGACGGGTCTGAGGAGCCTGTGTTTGTCGCTCAGTTTCAAGTTGAAGCGGATGCCTATTCGTACAGCGCCGGGAAGGATAGTTTGTATCTTTTCACCAACCACAAATATGTTCCGGATGCCGTAAATGTGGTCATCTGTACTGGCGCTTTTGCGCTGTCGGATTGCCCGGGTGCGTACTGCCCGGGGAGCCTCACCTTTGAGTTTCGCAATACGATGGACGGCGCCGTGGTATCGCCGGTTACTTCCTTCGCAGCGGGAAACCGGCCTTATTTTTATACAGGCCCTCCAATAGGAGATACTTTGCGTCGAATTACCTTTTCCACGCCCGATACCATTGATTATTTCTCTTTTCAATGGGTAATTGACGGAGGCGCTCCCGCTACGGGTAAAAGCATCATTAAAGAATACACCAATAATAATCCGCACACGGTAACCCTGCGTGCTTTTAGAAATGGCGCCTTAGGCAGTGTTGTTTCGCGTACCATCGTTCCGGATACCGTCGACAATACCTATCCTGCTGTCAGTATAACCGTGAGTGATTCCGCCATGGGCGGCCCTTATCTGTTGTTTGCCAATACCCTCGGAACTCCGGTGGAAAGTTTTACCTGGAATACAGGCGATTCCGCGCAGCAAATCATCGCTAGCCAATTGAATACCAGTTATGCCGTTTCCGTTAAAAATGCGGCCGGCGATACGGCATATGCTCAAATTGCCCCCATCAGCGCTATAACGCCCAGTAGCAATTCGGCGAATTTTGATTTCAGGGTCGATAACATCCTGCCTCCGGCCGATCCGTTGCAGCTGGGCAGCGTTTTGATCCGATGGGTGGATGAAAACGATACCGTTTGGGAATCTTTCCGCGGCGCTCAACCCGCTTTATCTTATTTTGAAATACTGTCGTCCGAAAATTACGAGTTGAATGAAAACGGGCAAAAAACGCGAAAAATGGAAGTTGCGTTCTCTTGCCTGCTGTTTAATGCCAACAACCATTCAGAAAGCCGCCCCATTAATGGCACGGCAGTGATCGCGGTAGCCTATCCGTAAAGTTGAGCGAGTTTAGTTTTTTGTATTTTGTGTGTAGCATGTCGTTGATTGTCAGTTTTTTACGAAGCACGAAACACGAAAAGATAAACACCGTCGTGAAGTTATACTGATTTATTTGTCTGAAAGACAGCAAAAGTTCGCTAATTTTGCCGCTTCAAAAATCAGTATAGATACCGTTTGTTATGCTCCAATCCGGCGATAAAGCCCCCGACTTTGCCCTTCGCGCCAGTGACAAGTCGCTGGTGAAACTTTCCGAACAGCGCGGCAAAAATGTTGTGTTGTTGTTTTTTCCCTTCGCTTTTACAGGCGTTTGCACAAAAGAACTGTGTCAAATGCGCGATAGTCTGGCCGATTATGAAAAACTCGATGCCCAGATCCTGGCTGTTTCCGTAGACAGCCCATACGCCCTTGCCAAATGGAAGGAAGAGCAGGGTTTCAATTTCCCGCTTTTATCCGATTTCAACAAGACGGTGAGCAAAAAATACGATACCATTTACAAGGAATTTGGAATGGGCATGAAAGGCGTGGCCAAAAGATCTGCTTTTGTCATCGACAAGCAAGGTGTGGTGCGTTATGCTGAAGTACTTGAAAATGCTGGTGAAATCCCCGATTTCAACGCGGTCAAACAAACGCTTCAATCGATCTAATTCCCCGGCTTTCATCGCCATTCGCCATTTGTCATTTTGCCTTTTTACCTATGGAGTCATTGTTTCGTATTTCCAATTTTGAAAAACCACTTTGGGAAGAAGAGGAGGATATACTCGTCGAGGACCAGATCGATACCGGCTCGCCTGCCTATCTCATTGTGTACAACGATGACCACAATACCTTTGAATGGGTGATCGAATGTTTTATGACGGTACTGCAACACACGTCGGAACAATCAGAACAACTCGCCATCATGATCCATTACAAAGGAAAAGCAACCGTCAAAACCGGTACCAGATCCATCTTGCTTCCTTTGTGCTCCGCCCTGCTCGATCGCGGCCTTTCGGCGGAAGTGGAAGGCGGGGAAGAGGAAGCCTAGTTGGGTGTTCGTTATTGGTTATTGGTTATTCGTTATCTGGGTTTCAGGCTGGGATGTTGCAGACCTGCAACATTCAATTCACTATGCCGAATTGAAATTGAAATAGATGGATGACCGATTTCGAACGAAGTCCCACATTTTACGTTATCCATTTCAACTTGGTGAAATATATGCACCATATACAAGTTATTCCAGCCTGAAATACGAATAACGAATAACGAATAACGAATAACCAAACAATGCCCGTTTACAGGTTGCCCGATGACGACTACAATCTTTTCCCCCATCCCAGCGAGGCGGAATCGAATGGCCTGATTGCCATCAGTCACGACCTGCACGAGCAACGCCTGATCGGGGCCTACGCCAACGGAATGTTTCCCTGGTTTGAAGAAAACGGATACTTTTACTGGTACACACCCGATCCGCGCTGGGTACTCAAACCTGCGGAGTTGCGGATACACAAAAGCATGCGCTCCGTTTTTAACCAGCACAAATTCCGCTACACCTTCGATACGGATTTTGAAGCGGTGATGATGGCTTGTGCACAAACTGCCCGGAATGGCGGCGAATCCGGCACCTGGATCACGGATGCGTTTGTGGAGAGTTATGTGGCGCTGCACCGTAGGGGACTGGCGCATTCGGTGGAAGTCTGGCAGGGTGAGGACCTCGTTGGCGGACTGTACGGTATTTCGCTGGGGCGGATTTTTTTTGGCGAAAGTATGTTTGCCCGGGTGGCCAATGCATCGAAAGCGGGTTTTATCACACTGGTGAAGGCATTGGAAAAGGCAGGATTTGTTTTGATAGATTGTCAGCAGCAAACCGCGCACCTGGGAAGCCTGGGCGCGAAAGGTATTCCACGGGAATTGTTTTACGAATACCTGCTGAAGAACGTTTATGAACGCACCTTGATCGGTCGGTGGGAGTATTCGGAGCAAGGGATGCTGGAGCTGATTCCTATAGACTAAACATGTTAAAATTTTTGTGCTAAATATTTCATTATCAATAGTTTGAATAAAATTGCTAGCCTAAGGCTGCAAAATTCACAACCGCTGAATGGCATTTTTTTTGTAGTTTCCCCTGTCCAATTAACCTGTTAAACGCCCATGAATTATGCAAAAAAAGTGGTTGAGCCTACTGGCAGGCAGCGCGGCTTTATGCGCGTTTTTTTCTTTTGAAGAACCCGAAACGGCGCCGCTGCCCGATCCGGAAGTGGTCGTAGCCAGTTATCCGAAAGATTATTTTCAAAGCCCGGTCATCAGTTCCATCCGGCTCACAGGTACCTTCGGCGAATTGCGGCCCGACCATTTTCACTCCGGTATCGACATCAAAAGCGCTACCGGCGGGGTAGGGCAGCCCGTTGTTGCTGCGGCCGACGGTTTTGTGGACCGGATAAAAGTCCAGGCCAGCGG
>JADLCC010000623.1 GCA_020847425.1 Saprospiraceae bacterium | reverse complement strand
CGTCGTTGATGGCGCTGATACCCGGCAATTCATACAGGCCGATCAGGAAGCGCATGTAGCGCAGGTCGAATTCCGGAAAAGAACGGCGTTCGCGTTCGAAATGCGTGGCGAAAGCGAGGCGTTCGGCCGGATCAAGGTCGACGAAATTGCCGCACATAGCCAGCATTTCGAGGTATTCTTCGGAGCCGTGGAATTCCTTGTTGTTCAGAAAATCCTGGATCTGTGATTTCAGGCTTGCATTGTCGCCGCCGGCTTCAAATCTTTTGAGCAGGAACTGGCGCAAGGCGGAGAAATTGGGTTTCATTTCACCCAATGAAGTAGGGAAATCGGCAGAATGGTATTGTTCGTTGCGGAACTGATTGGAATAGCGGCTGTACAATTCTGCGCGGTCTTTGAGGTCGCGGAACCGGTCGTGTTTTTGCTGTTGCAGGAAAAAACGGATACGTTTGTTTTCCACGAGCGACATCAGGTTGGTGATCCAAATATCGCTGCTCAGGGCGAATCCGACGGAGATACTTTGTCCGATGCGTTTTTTGAGCTGATCGAAGTGGGGGCTGCGGCAAATAGCCAGCAAAATATCCTTAAAGTGGTCGTTGGGGCGTACATACCGGTATTGGTCGCTGATTTCGCCGCGCAGCACCGAAAAGCCCAGTACCCGTGGCAGGTACAAGCCTTCAAACGGTGGTTCGAGCAGGTACTTTTCAAAAGTAACCAACTGCAAAGGCGCTTCCGACGCTACCTGGTGGTGGAGTTCGGACAGTTGAGGTTCGAATTCCACACGCAGTGCGTTGTAAAAGTCGTCCTCTTCTTCTTCCAGGTATTGTTCCAGGTTGGGGGATTCCTGAATAGCCGATGCCAGGTCATTCAAGCGGTTGTAGTATTTTTCGTCTAAGGGTTGCATCCGGTTAAGATAATTCGATGAAGGAATAAAGTGGTTATAAAAGGCTGGTTTTATCCGTTGAAAATCAGGAAATTAATCAATTTGATCAGAAAAATCCCTTTAATCATGGTCCAACTCGAAAAAAGACCTGGTAAAACCATCGAGGGCTTTACCAGGTCTTGGTATCAATCTGAGGCAAAAGTAAACACTTCGCCGTAAGTTTCTCTTATGCTTCGTCTGTTTTTTCAGCCTCGGCAGCAGGTTCTTCTGTTGCAGGCGCCGCTTCTTCGGCTGCTACAACTTCAGCAACGGCTTCTTCCACAGGTGCTGCTGCTTCCACAACGGCTTCAGCGACAGGCGCCGCTTCTTCTACTGCGGCTTCAACGGCTGCAACTGCTTCTACTACAGGTGCTGCAGCCTCTTCGGCTACTGCTGCTACTGTTTCTTCCACTTCTGCGGGTGCTTCTTCTTCAGCAGGCGCTTCTACAACAACTACCGGTTTTGCTTTTACTTTGGCGGTACCGTCGACAGCAGCTTTGAATTTCAGTTTGGCATCCACAGTTGCTTCGCGGCGCTTCTGGATTCCGGCTTCTTTGGCTTCGATCCATTGTGCGAGTTGAGCATCTGCTTGTTCAGGTGTGAGGGCGCCTTTGTTTACGCCACGGTCCAGGTGTTTGCGCAGCAATACGCCTTTAAAGCGCAGGATAGCGCGAACGGTGTCGGTCGGCTGTGCGCCGTTTTTCAGCCATTCATAAGCGCGGTCGCGGTTCAGTTCGATAGTTGCAGGAACAGTGAGCGGGTTGTAGGTGCCGAGTTTTTCGATAAAACGGCCATCGCGGGGTGCGCGGGCATCAGCTACGACGATGTGGTAAAAAGGAGCCTTGGTGCGGCCTTTGCGTTGCAAACGTAGTTTGACAGGCATGTTGTGTTGAAAATTTAAATGAGAAAAAACTCGCCCGGCTACTTATATAAAATAGCACCGGGCTTTTCGAGGGCGCAAATGTACGCACATCCTGGTCAAAAAACCAAACATCTGTTGAAAATTCAATGACTCAATACCTGTCGCACCTGCTGTATGTTGCGAAAGTTGTTGCCGTTATCGCTCATTCTAAGCCAGTAATCCAAGTTGCTCTCCACCTTTACAAGGGTACGGTTTACACCTGAAGGCTGCAATTGTATAGTGACGACATCATCAGGGATTTGCCATTTATGTGAGACCTTAAACCGTAAAACCCCTTTTGTCTCATCCAGATGAGCAATTTCCCAGTTTTTGGAAGGCAAATTGTTTTTGAGGTTTTCAAATACGGAAAGAGACGGTTCCTCTATTTCAAGTTCCATCGTTTGATGCATGCCGTAATTGATATCCCCGGAATCGACATTGTATTTCCTTGCTGCTCTGTTGATGTAAATCACCTGGACCAGCACAACCAGTATCGCCGGAATTCCACCGGTTATTAATCCGGACAAAAAAATATGGTCCATAGGGGGCCAGATACGCCCACGGATATACATTGGATAGAAAAAGTACTCGACCAGTTTGGGAATGGTAAAAATGATAAAGAAAAATGCAAATGCCTTCAAAAATATGCCGGTAAGATTTTTCATCGGGTTTGGAGGTTTTTATTTTTTGCCAAGTGGATAGTGCTGTTGCAAACAACGGCGAAAACTGCGGTTTGATTTTGCCACAGCGGCAACAAAATCTACTATGCCTCCCTGGATACTGCTTGCATGTGCGCTGATATGGAAACCGGATTGGAAAACTTCTTTTTCCAGTTGATGGTAACAGGGGAGATTGACAGGAATACTGTCTCTGCTGATTCTATCAGGAGTGGCGATAGCCGCCGACTGGATACCCGCAAAAAAAACAATCGAGAGCAGTAGGCGGATCCCTTGAGTTTGAAAAGCAGCAATAGAATTGATTTTCATAATAGGTGGGTTTAAAATCGTTTGAAAAATGGGTTGTTCAATCAAACATAACCAAAGGTAGCGCTACAATAAAAAATAAAGTAGCGCTACCTGAAATAATTAATGTTTGTTTTTTGTAATGGCCTTCTAGTTACAGCACTCTACGTACCCATTGGCGCAGCAACAAGCGTTGAATTCCCTTTCCAGATTACGTGTCGTACTGTTAAAAGCCCAAAAGATTTCATCGTTGCACGGGCCTGATAATCCGGCATCTTTACATTTTTCCTTGCCCATTACGTAATCTCTCAAGGCAACTGCATAACCCAATGCAAAACCTGTGCTACAAGGTGATGCTGCAAAAGCGACATACTGCATGCCCATGCAAAGGCATAAAATCAAAATGGAGATATACTTTTTCATGATTATTTATTTTTTTGGGTTGAAAGATAATCTGACAAAACCTCTTCTGCGTGCTGATCTATACCGGTAAGTAACAAATCGGCTCGTTTCTCAGCATTTAGTTGAGAAAGTTCGGGGAACCGACCATGAACTACCTTTTCCTGTTCGTCATAAGCCCTATATTGCCTTTGGAATTCCAGGTATTCCTCTTTTAAAGGCGTATTGCTCAGGCAGTTAGCCAGTTCATCCATGGTAGCCGTTGTGCTGTACAACCCGCAAGAATGTAACTGGCTTAGGATTGCGTTCAGTTCTGGTTGAGGCATTGCCGCCAGGAGTCGCGTGTGGCTGAATAGCAGGGAACGCATTTTGGATACTTCGGGGTCGCTATTCATGCTTTTTTTAAGCGCGTCGATGTCGATAGCAGCCTGTTGATCTTGTTTGCAAGCATTAAATGCCAGCATGCCGAGGATAATGAATAATACCAAATTTTTCATGTCTTGTGTTTTTCAAAAATGAATGATTGAAAGTGATCTGTATGATGTTTGAAGCAGAAAAAATCGCCTGAATTAGACTATTCCAGTTGGCGTCAGTAGCCCATTACATCTCCTCCTCCCGGGTAATTTTCTTCCAGGCACAAATAAAAGGCACTGTATGCTGTTGCAACACCGACAAGACCGGTGAGAACGGCGCCGATAGGGGTTTGGCCAATGCTTGCAATTGCAACGCTAACAGCGACGTATGCCAGGTTTGTGATTAACTGATCATAACAAGGTGTCTCGGGTGAGGTTGTACTACTTCCACCCATTCTGCCTAAAGCGGGAATATCAAATTGTCGGAATTGCTGTTGGAACATGGCGAGCAGGGTTTCTTTAGAAACTGAACCCGACTTAACTGCTTCATTGAGCCCACTTCCTTTTAGCGCAAATTGGCTGGTAAAATCACCGTACCCATTAAAACCCAATGCGTTTAATGTGGAAGTAACCCTGCCCGAGGTGAAATTGCCCGCCTTCATGTCTTCGTATACCAGCGGGTCTTTAACCAATGGAACTACCTTGTCGATCATCCATTGCGCATACTCCACCACCTCGCTTTCCAGATCGGAGGAGCGGGCCGTGCTCAGTTGCTGTGTACTACCTGCTGCATTGTTTTCGGAGACCATCATGTCGGAAATGGAATCCTTTTGACAGGACCCCAAAGTAAACACCAGGGCCATAAAAAGGTACTTGAGGTGCCAGGGTGCACCGTAAAGAGTGGGGAAAAAATTGCAATTTTTCATAATTTTGCAAAAGTTTAAAGTGACCCTTACTCTGATTGTTTTACCCGGCCATTTCAGGGTTTAAACCGGGGGCTTTTGGGGTAGGGGGATCGGGGGGTAGCAGTAGCCGCTGTTACCCTCTTTTCTTTTGAAGTGTTGAATTAGAGCATACGATGCTCCGTCGATGAACGGCATCTGCCATGCATCAATCCAATAGTTTTACCGTGCACATTACTGTGCTGTTGGGAAATAAATGTCTGAGTAATGAATGATTAAAGCGTGCCGCACTTCCAAATCTGTTGGATCGTGCTGTGTATGGCAAGAACTCGGGATTAAACTGGCTGGCGTATTGTTACTATTTTTCCGCAAGCACTATACAAACGTAAAAAGTTTTTTCATTTCGTGCAAAATTTTAAAATAAAAAATTTTAAACAAAATAAAATAAGAGTTATTCGTTTATATAACTCTTTGAAAAAGAGTTACTTGAAATGCCTTTTTTAGGCCTCTTCGATTGCCTGTAACCATATTTTTGTATCCGTTTAACCCGATTTCCCCATGTTTCGCACCTTTCTGCTGATCCTTTTCGTCCACGCTACCGGGTTGATAAGCGCCCAAAATATTTCGGGTATTGTGAACCGATACACCGCTGTGACGGGTATCGATACCTGTATGGGCAAGTTGCAGGTGTCAGATACCGCCGGCTTTGCAAAAGGGGATGCCGTGCTGCTGATCCAGATGCAGGGCGCCGTCATCTCCAGTGGAAACAACAGCGCTTACGGGAACATCCAGTTTGTACATTCGGCAGGCAGGTACGAACGCGCGGTACTGGATTCCGTCGGCGCAGGCTCGTTTTTTCTCCAAAAACAACTGTTCAATACGTATGATATTGCTGGGAAAGTACAGGTCGTACGCATCGCAAAATACCAGCAGGCGACTGTTTCAGATACCGTTTTTGCCAAACCCTGGGATGGCAGCACAGGTGGAATACTGGCGCTGGAAGTAAGCGAAAACCTGGCGCTGAATGCACCGATTGTAGCCAATGGTGCAGGTTTCCGAGGTGGGGCGGCCTATATCGCTCCCGGGAACAATTGCAATTTTCTGATCCCTGAAGCGGCCTATTTTTATGGGCTGGGCAACTGGCGCGGCGGTAGCAAAGGGGAAGGGATCGCTTTGCAATTGCCCGGAAAAGAACTGGGCCGGGGCCCTCAGGCCAATGGCGGCGGTGGCGGCAACGACCACAATGCCGGTGGCGGCGGCGGAGCGCTTCTTGCGTCCGGCGGTCAGGGCGGAGAAAACGATGAGCCCACTTCTTTGGGATGCGATGGATATTATCCGGGTTTCGGCGGCAACCCGGTTCAGGAAGATGTTTTGCGGCTTTTTCCCGGCGGCGGTGGCGGCGCGGGCCATGCGAACAATACCCTCGACGGCTCCGGCGGCAATGGCGGCGGCATCATCTGGATTAGCGCAGGCACTATTTCCGGCGCTCAGCCGGTAATTTCTGCCAATGGCGCATCTGCACAGACCGCAGGCGGCGATGGCGGCGGCGGCGGCGGTGCAGGCGGCTCGATATGGTTGCAATCTGCCTCAGCGCCGGAAAATCTGCAATTACTGGCGAATGGCGGCAAGGGCGGCAATACCTTCAACAACAACAGCAACCGCTGTTTCGGACCGGGCGGCGGTGGCTCCGGTGGGCGTATACTGACCAACCTGGGTAACATCAATGTACCGACAGGTGGACAAGCAGGTATAGTGACCGGTTCTACAAATGGCTGTAACGGCGCCTCCAACAACGCGGAAGCCGGCGAAAACGGTCGTTTTGAACCGCTCTCCGTGCTGCCTGAAAGCACATTATCCCTTCATCCTGAATTACTTACAGATGTCCTGGCCGATACGGTTTGCTCTGGCGCACAAGGCATTTTTTACGTTCGTACGAACGAGGGCAACTGGAACCTGCAATGGCAACTCAATGCAGGCACGGGTTGGCAGGATATCGGTCCCAATGCCGGATTTTCAGGCTTTGACAAGGATACACTGGTGCTTACCTCCGCAACTCCCGCACAAAACGGCTGGTCGCTGCGCTGCCGGATTCAGCGAGCGGGTTGTTTTGAAATAACATCGGCTTCCGCTTTGCTTACTGTTGTTGCAGCCCCGGTTGCTGCTTTTACGGCAGTTACAAATGCCAATCTGGTGGAATTCAGCAACCAATCGGCACATGCAGTCGCTTATGTATGGAGTTTCGGCGACGGAACATTCAGCACTGAACCGCAGCCACTGCACACCTACACCTCGGAGGGGAATTATACCGTCACGCTGACGGCTTTCAACGCATGCGATACGGTAAGTACGACGGGCGAGGTGCACATCTTTTTGCAGCCGACAGCCGGTTTTTCCGTGCCGGATACTACTGTGGCTTGCGGGCCTGCCCTGGTGTCTTTTGAAAACCTGTCCTCTGCAAACAGCATGGCCGTTCAATGGCTGTTTCCCGGTGGAGCACCTGAAATGTCAGACGCGCCCGCTCCGGAAATAACGTATTCCAGTTCTGGCAATTACAGCGCTACGCTTATCGTCGGCAACAACGCTGGAACCGATACGCTGACTCAATATTTTACCGTACAAATACTGGGTATCGCTACAGCGGAATTCATGTACACCCTGCTGCCCGGTGGCGTGGTGCAATGTGTGAATACAAGTGCCGGTGCCGCGGGTTATACATGGGATTTTGGGGACGGCAGCCCGCAGGCGCCCGGGGATTCGACTATAAGCCACACCTACGCGGAAAGCGGGAGTTTCACGATCACCTTAATTGCTTCCAATGCTTGCGGGGCGTCCGTATTTCAACAAAATATTGAAGTGGATCTGCAGGGTGTTCGGACAATAGACATGCAGCAAAATGATGCTATTCGCTTGTATCCCAATCCTTTAGACGGGTATTTAGTCGTAGATTGTTCTTTACTTGGAATCCAACCCGATGTATTGATCATTCGGGATATCCTTGGGCGTCAGGTTTTAATGGTGTCCGGTTTTAGTTCGATAAAACCTATGGTACCAATGCAAAATTTGCCCGGAGGAGTGTATTCTGTAGAGGTTCACGCGGGAAGATTTGTGAAACGGCAACTCATGTTTAAAAAGAGCTGAAATTTTCTCACTTCTCACTTCTCACTTCTCACTTCTCACTTCTCACTTCTCACCTCTAATCATTTTCGTGTGCGGTATCCCGTCTTCAAGGTATTCTTCGCCGGTGGACCTGAAGCCGAAGCCTTCATAAAACTTCAGCAGATACGACTGTGCGCCGATCTTGATCGGTTGATGGCCAAATAAATGAAGGCACATTTCGATGCTGCGCTCCATCAGCACTTTGCCGGCGCCCGTACCTCGTGCAAGGGGTGAACTCACGACCCGTCCGATGGAGGTAAATCCATCGTAGGCCAATCCTTCGGGCAACAAACGGGTATAACACAGCAGTTTACCCGATGTATTCCGGCCCATCAGGTGCCAGCATTGCAGGTCTTTCCCGTCACAGTCGAGGTAAGGACAATTTTGTTCCACCACAAAAACCTCCTGACGCAAGGCAAGGATTTCATACAATTCAGCGGGTGTGAGCTGGTTGAAAGTCAAACAAGAAAAGGAAATCATACTGGAAATTGGTAAGTAGTATTAATTTTGGGCCCGCAAAATACATCTTCCCTCCT
>JADLCC010000622.1 GCA_020847425.1 Saprospiraceae bacterium | reverse complement strand
ACAAAATGGTATTGCTATGGGCGACCCTGTAGAATCGGATACAGACCCTAATCCGTTTTATGAAATTTACAGGACTTCCGACGGAGGGCAAAACTGGAACCGGGTGAGCAGCGACAATATCCCTGCGCCATTACCATTCGAGTTCGGCGGCGGCGGCGAATATTTTGTTACGGGTAATCATGTCTGGTTTCCTACTTTCGACGGCGTTAATTTCATCTGGACCCGGGTTTTTCACTCTGCCGACAGAGGCGCTACCTGGACGGCTACTTCCCCGGAAATCGGCGGCGTATCTTTTGCGGATTCCCTGCATGCTATTGGTACTGCTTTTAACGACCCGGACTATTCCATTCGTTATACAGATGACGGATGGCTCACCTGGACTGACCTGCCTGCTATTTCCGGGGGCATTTTGACATCTATTGTGCTCATTCCTGAATCGTATTACATCCTGGCTGTATTACGCAACAGCAACGTAAGCGGACCCTTCCGAAATTTGCTAAGTAAAGACTTTGGCCAGAGCTGGATCGAAATCGGCAATGGGGCAGAACTGATTGATAATATGCAATTCGCCAGTCCCAGTATCGGTTACGCAGGCGAGTGGCAATCGCTCGAACACCCCACCCGTATGTTCAAATACGCCGGAAACCCGCTGGTAGGTCTGTTCTCCGGCCTGGAACTGGATGCTCAGGTGACGCTCAGCCCGAACCCGGCTTCCGAAGTGCTGCAAGTGCAAATTGAAGTGGCCGAACCCACGGATTTTGTGGTGCTGCTCAACGACTTACAAGGCCGGCTCATCGAGCGCAAAACCCTGGATCAAACGGCACAGGGCAATGCCCGGTTTGATATCAGCCAGCTTCCGGCAGGCATGTACACGCTCATGGTGAGCAGTGAAAAAGGCCACCTGACGCGAACGGTTTCCAAACAGTAAACATATAAAATGAAAAAATTATCCCTGCTTCTTTGCCTGCTTTCAACAGCCGCCCTTTTTGCCCAAAACACCGAACAACCGATGACCCCGGCACCTTTTTCCGTGTGGTCGCAACGGATGGATATGAGCCGCTTTGCGGGTAAAAATTACCGCCTGACTGTGGCGATACGCGCAGAACCAATCGGCCCGGAAGCATTTGCGGTCGCTTTTGTTCGCCATGAACTGGAGGAGCGCAAGGTGCGCAACTGGGTCTGGATGGATAATATGTTCGACCGACCCGTGCGCGACAGCAGTTGGGGAAAGTACACGCTGGAAGGCGTATTTGACAAAAAAGCGCCGTTTCTGGGCTTTGGCGGCCTGGGGTTCAATAACGGGAAATTCTACTTCGACGATTTCCAACTTTCCGTGGAAATATCCAAAGGGAAATGGGAAGCGATACCGATAGATAACGGCAATTTCGAAATGGAAAGCCTCGATGCCTGGGAACAGACTTCCCTTGGCGTTCCTGCCCGGGTATTGGGCGCAAAGGCGACGCTTTCTACGGAAAAAACCTTTGAAGGCAAGGCTTGTCTGATGATTGAGAACAATTTGATGCTGGATAAAAATTAGAAAAAACGGCTGCACTTTCCGCAAACATTGCGAAAAATGCAGCCGTAGTACTTTTGTGCTGGATGCACGAAATTGTTTTCAATTGGCCTTTTCCAGGCATTTTACTCGGATATAGTGTTTGTTTTAGTCCAGCGTGAGTCGTGTAATTGTATCTTTTTGCCGTCAGGCTCTTATTTTTTACCCGTCAGGTTCATCGCACCGCTGATCAATTGTTTATCTACTGATAAACGGTAGATGTACATACCCGGCGCCGCTTTCTGGCCGGATGCATCGTTGGCATTCCAGTTGAACGAATAGGTGCCTGCTGCCTGTTTGCCCTGATCGAAAGAGGCCATACGGCGACCTGTGAGATCGAAAATTTCGACCGATACCTGCGCAGATTGCGCTATTTCATACTCGATAGTGATTTGTTCGGAAAACGGATTGGGGTAGGATTTCACCTTTGGCGTTTCAACGTGAGGCGCATTAACGGCAGTCGTAAAACTGTATTTCAGTATTTGTCCGAATACAATATCGGCAACATACAGATCGCCGTTGGCGTCAAACGTAAAAGTAGGAGCCAGTCCGCCGATACCCTGTGCAACCGGCACCTGGCTGCCGTCGGGCATAATTTTTATCACGGAAGCCGTACCGATGATAAAGTTCAGGGTAGAATCCACCGGGCCGAATATGCCGAATTGCATCACGCACAGGTTATCGTCTTTCGGATCGTAAGACATGTCGGTCAGGCAACTGAAGCCCTCCGCATGTACGCTGAGGTTGCCGGCAGTGTCCAGGTTGAATACTTTGGCAGCGCCCACCAGAAATGGGAATCCGGTCAGTTGGCAAACGAGGAAATCGCCGTCTTCTTTTGCCAGTACTTTGGTGGGTACGGGGTCGATGACCGGCGGGCCGAATGGCAGCGGATTGGGAATACCCGTGAGTGTTTTTACGATACTGAGTTCTCCGGTATCTTTATCTCTTTTGACGATGGAATTGGCGCCGGCATCTGCGATGTAGAGGTTGCCTTCGGCGTCCCAGTCCACATTAAATGGATCGCTTTGGATAAAACCCTGCGCATGGATGAAGTCGCCCAGTTTGATGGTTTGTACCACATCGGCCAGTGTCAGCGGCGTGCCGGGTGTAAAATCTGTTTTATCTACGATCAGCAGGGCTTCCGATAGCGCGTGCGAACCTTCTCCCACCACAATAAGTACTTTGTTGTCGGGCAACTGGTAGGTGCGGAAGGAACCCACTACCTCTCCTGCAGCCTGGATGTAGGTGCTGGGCAGGCCAGTCATAAATGTTGTTTTGTTGCCTGCGCTGTCGACAATGATAATGGAACCGTCGTCGTTACCGCTCCCGTGTTGGGTAGCCCAGAGGTTGCCGTCGGCATCAAAATTGAGTCCGATCAGGCCGGTAGTAAATCCTTCAGCGAAGACCGTAGGCGTCACTTGAGCAGTAAGTGTAAACATGGCCATACAGATAGCCAGAACAGTAAGAAGCAGTTGCTTTTGCATGAAAAGTATTGTTTTAATGAGAAAGTATTGTTTGAGTTTCCATGAAGATGCCGTCGAGGTTGACCGTCAGCCAGTACGCGCCGCGGGGTAAACCGCCGGTGCTGATCGTATGCTGTACGGCGCCTGCCGACTGTTGACCGAGATCCGTTTGCCGCACAATTTTCCCCTGCGCATTTTGCAGGGTGAAGCGCAGTTTGCCGGCTCTCGGCAGGTTTAACCGTACGTTCCAGATATCATCGGCCGGATTGGGAAAAACATGTATCCCGAGGTCGAAGCGTCCGTCCAGCGGCTGCTCGTGGGTAGCGCTGACTTCGTTTTTTACCAGAAAAACCTTGATAATGAGGTTGTTGGCAGAAGTGATACCCAGATTGTTGACAATAAATGGATTGCGCTGGGTGCCGGGCGTTACGATACCGCCTGTGACATAACCGATCAGGTTGCTGCCATCGGGCAGGGCATCGTAGTTGATGATATCGTTTTGCAGGGTCGGGACACCTTCTGCCAGGATAAATTCCGAACTGGTTCCTGTGAATATCGGCATTTCGGCGTCGAAAGCCACTTCTTCATACGTACCATCTGCAAGTCTGCTGACCCTGCTGATCGTTCTGACAAAAGGTATCCGGTTGTCGCGGATGAGGCTGTCGTTTTCATTCAGCCAGTACTGGCTCATGCCACCGAAAAACAGGGTATGCATTTCATTTTCAGCAGAAATAAAAAAGGGCGCTTTAGCGCAGTGGTAATTGGCCAGGAACTGACTGAATCCATTGACAGGATGGTGCCCCTGCGGACCGATTTCTACAATATTCTGGAAGGGCAATGCCGCAGGGCCCGGCTGAAAAACGCCGGAGAAAGCGAGCAGTCCCGGTTCGCCTTGTTGCGTCACCTGCGGAGCGAGGTTGTAATCTCTGCGGTGCAGGTTGAGTTCGTCCAGTATCACACTTTTGTGCGCGGCATACCAACCTTCGGGGCCGTTTGCGAGGGTAAATTTCCGGATGGCATTGGTGTAAAACTGCAATTGATTATCACCGGAATTGGCGGAATAAACGCCCTCAAACCGGTGCCCGCCAACCAGGAAAAAGGTATCGTTCAATACTTGCAACTGCCCTCCTGTGACGGCGAAAAAGGTGTCCCTGATCTGTTGGAAATGCGGTGTCAGCGGGCCGCCATTCACTACGGCATCCATGAGGTCATCGACATCGATCCGGGTCAGGTATGGATACGTAATATGGTTTTGCGCTGTTTCGCTGCGCCCATAGCCGCCAACGAAGTAGAGGGTTTCTTCCTTTTGAAAAAACTCCATGTTGGTGCTGCGCAATTGCTCCTGAAGGGTATCCGGCAATTCGTTCAGCGGACTTTCCCAGGTTTGCAGCGTTGCCGGGTCTACTACAATAATTTTCCCATTCGAGCTGCTGTTGGGGAAAGAGTTGAATTTCAGGTGCATGCCGTCTCTCCTTCCGCCGATCAGCAACCATTTGCCCGCATGTCGCGCATAGGCAAACGAGTGTAATCCCGGCAAACCGGGAATAGAAAACGTATCAATCTGGATGTTAAAATTGCTTTGGCCCGTCAGCAGCAGGGGAAAGGCTATGGCAACAAAGCAAAGGAGTTGGAATCTCAGCCTCATATACAGTTTAATTGTATCAACACAGACACATTGTCTGGATGCAAAGATGACGGTCATTCAAGCCAGTATTGGATTGCTGATGTTGCAAAAAGGTATGCTGTTGTTGCATTTGTGCAAAAGGTTTGTTGTCGTTGCATAGGAGGTTTGCTGACGTTGCACTTATTTGCAGCATGGTAAAATCTGATTTCATTTTTTCTCCAAAAAACCGTTCTTTCGCCTTCATCTATGTTCAACCAAATCTACAATGAAGATTGTGTGGCCGGAATGGCGCGCCACCTGCCCGATCAATCCGTCGATCTGGTGATCACCGACCCGCCGTTCGGCATCGAATTTCAGGCAAAAAAAGCCAACTACAACCGCAAAGGCAGCCGGGTGCTCGAAGGCTACAATGAGATAAAAGGTGTTGATTATCCGGACTTTACCCGCAACTGGCTTAAGCAGGTCAAACGTGTGCTGAAACCCAGCGGCAGCCTCTATATTTTTTCGGGCTGGAACTACCTCAAAGACCTGCTGATCACCCTGGATGAGCTGGATATTCAACTGGTCAACCATCTCATCTGGAAGTACCAGTTCGGACTGGTCACCACCCGCAAATACGTGACCTCGCACTACCACGTCCTGTTTGCCGGTATCGATGAAAAACAGCGGCGTTTTTATCCGTACGCCCGGTATGAAAAGGACGCCAAACACCCCGAAGGCGGCAGCGCGCACTACAAAGACAAGGAAGACGTCTGGAATATCCCCCGCGAATACTGGACCGGCGATGTCAAAACGCCTACCAAACTTCCCGCAGAACTGATTCGTAAAATACTGGCATACAGCAGTTTGCCGGGCGATGTAGTGCTCGATCCTTTTCTGGGCTCGGGCCAGACCGCTGTGGTGAGCCAGATGGAAGGCCGGCAGTATGTGGGTTTTGAAATTGTGCCGGAATATTTCCGCTTTGCGCAGCAGCGACTGGAAAGCAGGCAGTATCGCTTGAAATCCGAGGAGTAATGTACCGTACCGGCTGCTTTAGCTGCCGGATATCACGTATTGAATCTCCGGCAGCTAAAGCAGCCGGTACATAATCCCTTCACTTAACACAACTTCATCTATGGAACCACAAATCATTCAAACCAAAATTTTCAACATTCGTGGGCAAATGGTCATGCTCGATTTTGACCTGGCAGCACTTTATGAGACAGAAACGAAGTATCTCAAAAGATCAGTTAAAAGGAATATCACCAGATTTCCGAGTGATTTTATGTTTGAACTGGAAAAGGAAGAATTAGAAAATTTGAGGTGCAATTTTGGCACCTCAAGTTGGGGTGGTACACGTTATCCACCTTTTGCATTTACAGAACAAGGTGTTGCAATGCTTTCCAGTGTGCTAAAAAGCGAAAAGGCAATTCAGGTCAATGTTGCGATTATTCGGGCTTTTGTCGCCCTTCGCCGCTACGCTTTGACTTTTGATGAATTAGCGGCAAAAATCATTTCCCACGACAAGGAACTGGCTGATATTAATGAAGTGTTGCGCTGGCTGGGTGAAGAAAACCAGGCCAGGGCCAATGATATTTCAGCGCTTCAACGCAAAGACGAACCATCTGCAGATTGGTCAAACCGCCCAAGCATAGGATTTAAAAAATGAGCAGGATGCGGTGCGTACTTTGTTAAGTTTATCACAAAATATGCCATCTCTGGCAGCGAAGGATTGGTAGGAGCCCGTTCTTGAAGCGAACTAAATTATCTTTCTTATGCAAATCAAACTTTTATCCTTT
>JADLCC010000621.1 GCA_020847425.1 Saprospiraceae bacterium | reverse complement strand
GAGGGCCTTTTGACACAACCCCGACATTCTAAACCACCCCCGCCCTCAATCGCTCCAACCCATCCACCAGCATCTCCCTCGGACAAGCAATATTAACCCGCACAAAACCCTCTCCACTCGCCCCGTACAGCGTTCCCGGATTGATCCAAAGATGCTGTTCCTTGAGTAAGGCAGCGGTAATTTCCTTGGCCGGCCGTTGCAGCGCGGAAACGTTTATCCAGACCAGGTAGGTCGCTTCCAGGGGCGTTACCTTGAACTGGGGCAGGTGTTCCGCCAGGTAGTCGCAGAGGTAGCGGTAGTTGTCGAAAAGATAGATTTTAAGTTCCTCCATCCATGCCTCTCCCTCGTTATAAGCGGCTATCAATGCATCGACACCGAACGGATTGAGGAACAGCACGCCCTGTGCATGCAAGGCTTTTTCAACTCGTTTTTTCAAATCCGGTGCAGCAGCAATCAGGTAGGCCACCTGTAATCCAGCCAGGTTAAACGTTTTGCTGGGAGAAGACGCCGTAACGGATTTTAATTGAAATTCGGGCCCCAGGGAAGCGAACGGCACATGCACATGTTCCCCGAATACCAGATCCGAATGGATTTCATCTGAAATCACCAGCACATCATTGTTGAAACAGATGGCGCCGATGCGCAGCAGTTCTTCGCGGGTCCACACCCGGCCTACCGGATTGTGTGGGTTGCACAACAGCATCACCTTCACGCCGGGATCGGCTGCCTTTTGTTCAAGATCGTCAAAATCGATGGTGTACTCACCGTTTTCATGTAGCAGGTCGTTGGTGACCGCCGCACAACCACCGTCTTCGATAGCGGTAAAAAAGTGGTTGTAAGCCGGCGATTGCAGCAGCACCTTGTCGCCCGGCGCCGTGAATGCCTTCATGATGGTGGAAAGGGCCGTGAGAATACTGGGCATCGGGACCACCCATTCCCGGTCGACCGCAAGGCCGTGCCGCCGCTGCCACCATGCCGTAGTGGCGTCGTAAAATGCCGCAGGGGTCAGCGGGTACCCGAAAACCCCTTGTTGCGCGCGTTTTTCGAGGGCCTGAGTGATTTCCGGCGCGGTGCAGAAATCCATATCGGCCACCCACATGGGCAACACGCCGGTCTCTGCCAGATCCCATTTGACGGAATCCGTGTTCCGGCGCGGGATGATCTCATCAAAGTTGTATTTCATCGTAAAATGCTACTGCTGATATGGGAACGCTTTGAACTGGTATTTTTTAGACACACCTTAATTTAAGAAATACAAGTAAGCCGGCTTACTGAAAGACATAAACGCAAAAAGGCCCAACTTTCGTTGAGCCTTTTTTCTTGCGGACTGGACGGGACTCGAACCCGCGACCTCCGCCGTGACAGGGCGGCATTCTAACCAACTGAACTACCAATCCATGCTTTATTTCTAAAGCGGGGCAAAGATAACCCCACAGGTTTCGGAACAGCAAACTTTTTGCAATAATTTTTTAAAAAAAATGCTGAGCGGGCACAACGTGCAAAATCAGCCGCTTCCGCTATACCTTTGCGCTCCACAAAAGAAATAAAATACCACGGCAATGATCTTCATGGATTTTGAGAAGCCCCTCGAAGCGCTTTACGAGCAACTCGAAAAACTGAAAGAGGTCGGCGAAAAAGGAGAACTGGATGTGAGCGATATGTTGCGCGAACTGGACAACAAGATAACCGTTAAGCGCAACGAGATTTTCTCCAACCTCACCGGCTGGCAAAAAGTGCAACTTTCCCGCCACCCGGAACGGCCTTACACCTTGTATTATATCAATACGATGTGTCAGAAATTTGTGGAACTGCACGGCGACCGCTATGCCGGCGACGACCACGCCATCGTCGGCGGGCTCGCCAACCTCGACGGGCAGACGATCATGGTGATCGGCCAGCAAAAAGGGGTGAACACCAAAATGCGCCAGTACCGCAACTTCGGTATGGCCAACCCGGAAGGTTACCGCAAGGCGCTGCGCCTGATGAAAATGGCCGAACGATTCGGTTTTCCCGTGGTGACGCTCATCGATACGCCCGGCGCTTTTCCGGGCCTCGAAGCCGAACAACGCGGCCAGGCGGAAGCGATTGCCCGCAACCTGTTTGAAATGGCGCAGTTGAAAGTGCCTATTTTATGCTATATCATTGGTGAAGGCGCTTCCGGTGGCGCTTTGGGTATCGGCCTCGGCGACAAAGTGTTTATGCTGGAATACACCTGGTATTCGGTTATTTCTCCCGAATCCTGCTCTTCTATCCTCTGGCACTCCTGGGATTACAAGGAAACCGCTGCCGACGCACTCAAACTCGATGCGGATAATATGCTGGCATTCGGCCTCATCGACGGCATCCTGAAAGAACCACTCGGAGGCGGACACAATGCGCCGGAAGAAATGGCCAATACGCTCAAAAACCACATCAAAACGGAACTGGCGAAAATTATTGATCAGGACCCGGAAGAGCGCATCATGGCCCGCATCAACAAATACAGCAACATGGGGCATTACCGCCGCCTGGAGCCTACACCGGCCGAAACGCCTGCCAAACGCAAAAAAGCCTAAAGTAAAATGCTGGAAAAAATTCGCAGCGCACTGTTTAAAAAAAACCTTAGAAGGGCATTGGCGACACACAAACGCCAACGCAAAAGCCATACGCTCGAAAGTGCGCGCACCATAGGCATTTTGTTCGATGCCACGCAGGAGAAACACAAGCAGGAAACCCTGGAGTTTGCCCGAAACCTTGAAAAAAAAGGCAAAAAAGTACAACTCCTGGGCTATCTGAAAGTCAAACAGCCGCCCACAGGTCTTTCCTTCGACTTTTTTATTCAAAAAGAACTGGACTGGATCGGTACGCCGAAAAGTGAAAAGGCCCTGGCTTTTGTCAAAGAAAAAATGGACCTGCTGATTGGCCTCAATCCGGACGACCAGGCGCCTTTAGCCTGGCTGGCCGCACACGCCCAGGCTGCCATGAAAATCGGTTTTATCACCGAATACCCCAATGACTTTGATATGATCCTGGAAATTCCCGCCGAAAAAGGCATCCGGTATTTCACGGAACAACTGCACCTATATCTTGACAAAATTGTCCTGACTGCAAAATGAATCTGATCGAAAGGCTCAGGGGTACCGGCGTAGCGCTTGTCACTCCTTTTAAAAACAACGGCGATATCGACTGGGAAGACCTGGAACGCATTATCGAGCATGTGATTAGCGGGGGTGTCGAATTCCTCGTGAGCCTGGGCACTACCGGCGAATCGGTCACCATTTCGGAAGACGAACAACGCCAGATCCTCGATTTTACCATCAAAATTAACCGCGGAAGGGTGCCCCTGGTAGCCGGTGTTTTTGGCAGCAACAACACCCGTGCACTGGTGGAAAAAGTAAAAGGTTTTAATTTTGAAGGCATCGACGCGCTGCTTTCCAGCAACCCATCCTACAGCAAACCGGGACAAGAAGGCATTTTTCAGCATTATATGGCGCTGGCGGAAGTGTCGCCCAAACCCATTATCATTTACAACGTGCCCAGCCGGACAGCATCCAATATGGCTGCCGAAACAACCCTGCGCCTGGCCAATGCCAGCGAAAAATTTATCGGCATCAAAGAGGCTTCCAACGATATTTACCAGGCGATCAAAATCCT
>JADLCC010000620.1 GCA_020847425.1 Saprospiraceae bacterium | reverse complement strand
TGCAATACAAAGAAGGGGTGGTGCCGTTGACCGACCTGCTCAATGCCCAAACAGCCCTTTCCGAAGCAGAAACCAACTACTGGCAACAAGTATTCAGTTATAAACTGGCCGTATTAAAACTGCTGAAAACCACCGGGAAACTGGAAGAGTTGAAAGGAAAATAAGGGTTTGTTGGTTGGATGGTTTGATGGTTGGAACGGCTACTATAAGCCATGGAGTAGCCGTTCAAACCATCCAACCATCAAACCTTCCAACCATCAAACCTTCCAACCAACAAACCTTTATCCCCTTTCCCACACAATCACCTGCCATATTCTGCCGTTTCAGGCAACCTATTCCAGCCGACGTGCGTCATTCCACCCGTTTGCGAAAGTAATAGAATAGACAAATCCACCTGCTTTTTTTGAAAATGACGAAGAGGAATTTCCTTCCTGCGGCTATATGCCTGTTTTCTGTTTGTGCTTTGTATGCCTTCTCGTACCCGGAGGACCTGCGCAACAATCTCCTGACGGTTTTTTTTCCGGAAAGAACGCTCCCGATAGCAACGGACCATTCCGGCGATCAAAAAGCAGATGTGCCGGATGTGTCCGACCTTGTCGCAGCACCGGATACTCTGCCTCCGCTGGAGGAGCGGTATGATGATTTTCTGCAATCGGGCGGCGCCAATCCGATCGACCTGAAAGACCCGAAAGCCATCGAACAGCAGGTGGAATACGATCCGGAGACGAATATGTACATCATTTCCGAAAAAATCGGTGAAGATTTCTACCGGGCCCCGACCTATATGACTTTTGATGAGTATGTGCGCTGGCGCGATGCAAAGCAGCAAAATGAATATTTCGACCGACTGCAGGGTGTGGTATCGTCCGACAAAAAAAGCAGCAGCGGGATCGTGGACCCGATTGCCAAGTTCGATATTAAAAACTCGTTGATCGATCGACTGTTCGGCGGCACGGAAGTCAATATAAAACCCCAGGGCAATATCAACCTGACCTTCGGGTTTGATTACCAGAAAATTCAAAATCCGATCCTGACCCTGCGCCAGCAGCGCAACGGCAATTTCGATTTTGATATGGATATCAATATGAGTGCTGCCGGTAAAATCGGGGAAAAACTGAACCTGAATTTCAACTACAATACCCAGGCGACCTTCGATTTCGACAACCAGATGAAATTGAACTACGACACCAAGGGCTTTTCCGAAGATGAAATTGTCCAAAACGTAGAAGCGGGTAATGTGTCCATGCCCCTGCGCTCCCAGTTGATCAAAGGCGCCCAAAACCTGTTCGGTATCAAAACGGAACTAAAATTCGGTCACCTGCGCACCACGTTGGTAGCCAGCCAGCAGCGTTCCAAACAGCAAAGCATGACCGTACAGGGTGGCTCGCAGTTGCAGACATTTGAAAAACCCATCGACGAATACGACGAAAACCGCCACTTCTTTATCAGCCACTGGAACCGCGACGAATTTGAGCCGGCCATGAAATGCCTGCCGGTACCGCAGTCGCTGTTCACCATCACCCGGATGGAGGTGTGGCTCACCAACGACAAACTGGCTACCGAACAGTTCCGCGATATTGTAGCCGTTACGGACCTTGGAGAACCGAGCAGACTCACGGATTCTACCTGGCTGCTTGCAGCACCGCCGGCTTTGGATATCAAGAATCACCCCCTGCCGGACAACAACAACAACTCCCTGTATGCGGAACTGACCGAGGGGCTGAATGATGACCCGACCGGCCGCTACAACGACAAGATCGTGCGCCGGATGACCAATGAATTGGGTCTGGAGCAAATCAAGGATTTTGAAAAAATGAGCGGCCGTTTGCTTTCGCCATCCGAGTACACGTACAACGAGCAACTCGGTTTCCTGAGCATCAACCTGAATGTACAACCCGACCAGGTCATCGGTGTGGCAGTTGAATACACCTACAACGGTCTTCCGCATAAAATCGGAGAATTTTCCAGCGATATTCCACGTACCAGCAGCCAGGACACCTTGAATACCAATGTGTTATTCGTAAAAATGCTGAAAAGTACCACGGCCAATATTCAGTACCCCGTTTGGGACCTGATGATGAAAAACGTGTACGCGGTAGGTACGGCCAATGTGGACCCCAATGAGTTCCGTTTTGATATCATGTACGAAGACCCGGGTAAAGGCCAGAAACGTTTTCTGGGCGGCGAAGGCAGTCCTGATATTCCGGCCGCTGTTCGCTCCAGACCTTTGCTGCAATTGTTCGGGCTGGACAACCTGAATCTTCAGGGCGACCCGGGCGCCGACGGTATTTTCGACTTCGTACCCGGGCTGACCATCAACCTGCGCTCCGGTCGTATCATGTTCCCTGTGCTCGAACCCTTCGGCAGTTACCTGGCCGATACCCTGGATGGCGCGGGCGCGTCACAGGCTGTTGTGAATAAATATGCTTACCGGCAATTGTACGACCTGACACCTTTCCTGGCGCGGGAATTCCAGCAATTCAACCGATTTGTCCTGAAAGGTTCTTACAAATCCAGTACCTCTTCGGAAATTTCGCTGGGAACATTCAACCTGCCCCAAGGTTCTGTTCGGGTGACGGCCGGCGGCCAGTTGCTCCGCGAAGGCACCGATTACCAGATCGACTACAATATCGGTAAGGTGCGTATCCTGAACGATGCTATTTTGCAGTCGGGCCAGAATGTAAACGTCAGTTTTGAAGACAATACCCTTTTCGGTTTCCAGAGCCGCACCATGCTCGGCGCCCGTTTTGATTATGAACTGAGCAAAGACATCAACATCGGCGCCACGTATATGAACCTGTTTGAGCGCCCGCTTACGCAGAAAGTAAACTTCGGCGACGACCCCATCAACAACAAAATGTACGGGCTGGATTTCAGCATTTCCAAAGATGCGCCCTGGCTGACAAAACTGGTGGATAAAATCCCGCTGATCGATACCAAAGAACCTTCCAGTATTTCGGCACAGGCGGAAGTAGCCGTGCTGCAACCGGGCCACAACAAAGCCATCAACCAGGGCGGCGATAAAGGTGGAACGGTTTACCTCGACGACTTTGAAGGCAGTACCGCCAATTTGCCGCTGTCCAACCCCGCCAACTCCTGGGTGATTGCTTCCGTTCCGCAGGGCGACCTGACGGAATTCCCGGAAGGCAACGATACCACCCTGGCGCTCGGCGCCAACCGCGCCGGGCTTTCCTGGTATATCGCCGACCCCAGCGCCCGCGACCAGATCGACGGCACCAACCCCTACACCACCCAGATACAGTTCCAGGATATCTTCCCCAACCGGCAGCTCACACCCCTCGAACAATCGGCTTTGCGCCCACTGGATGTGACCATTTATCCGCGCCAGCGCGGGCCGTATAACTTTGATGAGCCGGACGGATTTCCGGGAATATCTGCCGGTCTGACCACAGACGGCGAACTCGATCAACCCGACACGCGTTGGGCAGGGTTCATGCGCGGCCTCAATACCAACGACTTTGAAGCGGCCAATATCGAGTTTGTAGAATTCTGGGTGCTCAATCCGTATATGGAAAAAGGGGATGATCCCGATATTTCTGATGACGGTAACATGTTTATTGACCTGGGTACAATTTCAGAAGATATCATGCGCGACTCGCGCCAGTATTTTGAAAATACCCTGCCGACAGGACCGGGAACCGGCGCAACCGCTCCAACCCCCTGGGGCCGTGTACCCGTACAAACACCGGTCGTGAATGCTTTTGACAACGACCCGGAGAAACGCGCTTTTCAGGATGTGGGCCTCGATGGCTTAAATAATGAGGGTGAAAGGGCATATTTTGCCGATTATATGGCTAAAATCACGAATTCGTCACTCAGCCCCAATGCAAAAGCAGAAATCGAGGCGGACGTTTCGAACGACGACTTCGTGTATTTCCGCGACGACCGCTTTAATGGCGTCAATCCAGGTCTTCTGACACGTTACCGCAAATTCAACAACCAGGAAGGCAACTCCCCGGTAAACAATACGGACAACCTCAACCCGTCGGCTACCAACTTGCCGGATATGGAAGACCTCGACCGCAACAACTCCCTGAACGAGAACGAGGCTTACTACCGCTATAAAATCAGCCTGAAAAGTTCGAACCAGACAGTGCCGAACACCGGCGGAGCCCAGATGAGAGGTTTGGATTTAACGTCGCCCGAATTGCAAGACCTCGTTACCGATACGGTGATTTTCCAGCGCAATGGTCAATACTACGTGTGGTATCGTTTCAAACTGCCGCTCGACTACACCCAGCGCCAGCAAATCGGCGGGATCCAGGATTTGCGTTCCGTGCGTTTTGTGCGCATGTTGTGGAAAGGATTTACGGAACAAACCACTTTCCGTTTTGCTACCCTCGAACTGGGCCGCAACCAGTGGCGCCGTTTCAAACAACCCCTGCCACAAATCGACGTACCGAGCGGTACGGTCTGCGACGTAGGTTTCAGCCCCATCCCATTCGACATCAATGCCGTAAGTATTGAAGAAAACTCGGCCCGAACGCCGTTTAATTATACCATTCCGTTCGGTATCCAGCGGGAACAATCAGTGGGTGCTTTCCCCGACATCCTCCAGAATGAGCAATCGCTTTCCATGAGCGTGTGCAGCCTCGGATATTGCGACGCGCGGGCGGTGTTCAAAAGCCTGAACATGGATTTGCGGCAGTACGAAAACCTGAAAATGTTTGTACACGCGGAAGAACTGGACGAAGTGAATTTCCCATTTGACAGTTCGGATCTGACGGTGTTCCTGCGTATGGGATCCGACTATGTCAACAACTACTACGAATACGAAATTCCCCTGCACCCATCCGATTATAGTGTGCTGAACGGCAACCCCGATAGCAAGTCCTATAAAGAAGAGGTCTGGAAGCTCCAGAATAGTTTTGATTTTCCCCTGGCATTGCTTACGGATATCAAAAAACAGCGCAATGCGAGCGGCAATACCGATCCTATTTTTGTGATGCCGGACCCGAATAACCCGAGAAACAAAGTAAAAGTGGTGGGTAATCCGAACCTAGGTTATGTGAAAGGTGTAATGGTCGGCGTGCGCAATGTGGATCCGGACAAACAACAGCACTGTGTGGAAATCTGGCTCAACGAGTTGCGCCTGAACGGCTTCAACGAGCAGGGCGGTTACGCGGGTCTCGCCCGTGTCGATATGAAACTGGCTGATTTTGGCAATGTGTCGCTGGCCGGTAACTATACCAGTATCGGTTGGGGAAGTATCGAGCAAAAACTGATTCAGCGCCAGCGGGAAGAAGTGTTACAGGTGGACGTGTCCACCAACCTGGAACTGGGCAAGTTTTTACCTGAAAAATCAGGCCTGAAAGTGCCGTTCTACGCGCAGTATTCCAACATCACCCGCAATCCGGAGTACGACCCGTATGATCTCGACATCAAACTGAAGGACAAAATCAAAGATGAAACGGATCCGGCAAAAAAAGAAGAAATCCGCACCCTGGCCCAGGATGTGACGGTGGTGCGCGGATACAACTTCACCAATGTCCGCAAGGAGCGCAAAGGTGGCAGCCGCAAAATTCCGCTGCCCTGGAACATCGAAAATTTCAGCGTTACCTACGCTTACAACCAGCAAAAACGCCGCACCCCATTCCTGATCAACGACCAGCAAAACCGTTACAAAGGCGCCCTGGACTGGCAGTATGCAACGGGCATGAAACCCATTACGCCGTTCAAAAAACTGATCAAAAAGGATAAGTACCTGAAATTCATTTCGGACTTCAACTTTAATCCCTTGCCAAATACTTACGGATTCAATACCAACCTGGAGCGTTTGGTGGGTGTAACGACTTATCGTTTTGCCGGTGAAGACCCGAAACTGAACACCTATTACAACCGTCGTTTTACGTGGGACCGCAACTACGACCTCGGCTGGGATATCTCGAAATCGCTGCGTTTCAACTTCGACGCCACAGCGCGCAGCCTGATCGATGAACCACTGGAATACAAACCCGATGGGGCAGAATATACAAAAGGTGAAAGACGCGATTCTATTTTAACCAACTTTTTGAAACTGGGCCGCCCGAAAAACTACAATCACTCGGCCAGCCTGAACTGGACGCTGCCGTTCAAAGTGATCCCGATGATGGACTGGATTTCGATGAAAGCCTCCTACACAGCGGGATATGCCTGGAATGCACAATCCTTGAAATTGCAGTACCTGGATGCCGGGCAGTACGCCGGAAATGTAAACTCCCGCAGCCTGGGTAACGTGATTCAAAACAACAACACCCGCCAGATCAACGGTGATCTGAACTTTGAAAGCTTGTACAACAAAAGCAAGTACCTTCAAAAAATAAACAAACCGGCCAAAAAAGGCGGCGCAGGAAAAACAACACCCGGCGGTTTGGATAGAAATACAGCACCGGGCGGCACAACGCCTGAAGAAGGTGGCGGCGGAAAAACCGGCGGACGGAACAACAAAAGATCCGGCGGAAAAGAAGAGAAAGGCAAAGAGTTGCCATCGGATTCCAAAGACGTAACGGAAAAAAACAACCGGAACAACAAATCGGCGGAAGGTGTACGGCCTGAAGGCGATGGCAAAGACGGAAAAACAGCCGGCGCAGAAACCAAGGAAGATGGTAAGAATTCAAAATCCAACGATAAAGAGGCTGCCAAGGCTAAAAGTAAAAAAGACCGCGAACCCTCCATCGCGGAACGCATCGCTTTGCGTCCGCTGATGCTGATCCGGAAAGGCCGCTTCACCTACAGCGAGAATTTTAACACCATTATTCCTGGATTTACACCCGATACAAAACTTATGGGCCTGAGCGAAGGATTTAATGCGCCGGGCTGGGCATTTGTAGCGGGTATTCAGCCGGGCAGCGACTGGCTCGATGAAGCCGGTGCAAACGGATGGATTACGCACCGCCCCGAACTCAATCAGCAGGTGATGCGCAATTA
>JADLCC010000619.1 GCA_020847425.1 Saprospiraceae bacterium | reverse complement strand
TCTTTGGAAAGTTTGGCAATATCATCGGCGCTCAGGTCGGGCGCGTTGAATTTTTCCATAATTTCCTTTTTGCGGGCCTCCTGCGTTGCCATTTCCTTTTCGAGTTTACGCATTTCATTGCGTTCGGTGTTGCTTAGGGAAACGGTATCAGATTTGGCCGCCGGTTTTGAAGGCGCGGCTTCGGCGGCTAAAGCGGCCGATTCGGAGCGTTTGAGCGCGCGGTATTCGGCGTAGGTGCCGTTGAAGTCCTTGATTTTGCCGTCGCCTTCGAAGACGAACAGGTGATCGACCAGGCGATCCATAAAATAGCGGTCGTGCGTGACCACGAGCAGACAGCCGGGAAAATCCGATAAAAAATCTTCCAGCACCTGCAGGGTGAGCACGTCGAGGTCGTTGGTCGGTTCGTCGAGGATCAGGAAATTAGGGTTTTTCATCAGCACCATGAGCAGGTAGAGCCGGCGGCGTTCACCCCCGCTGAGTTGGCTGACATAAACCTGCTGCTGTGAGCGGGAGAACAGGAAACGTTCGAGCAATTGCGCGGCCGAGAGTTCCTTCCCTTTTTCGAGCGGGATCACTTCCGCAATGTCGCGCACCGCGTCGATCACCCGTTTGTCGGAACTGAGCTGGATACCTTCCTGCTTGTAATGCCCAAAAATAATGGTATCACCCACCACGACTTTGCCGGTATCGGGTTCCAGGTTTTGGGTAATGATTTGCAGAAAAGTGGATTTACCGGCGCCATTGGGGCCGACGATGCCGACACGTTCCTTGCGCTTGAATTTATAGGTAAAGTTTTCGATCAACTTCCGGCCGTTGAACCCCTTGCTGATATTGTGCAGTTCCACGATTTTGCCGCCCAGCCAGTTTTCCTTGATCTGAAGGCTCATTTCGTCCTTCGTTTTTTTCAGGCCGTCGTTGGTTTCCTTGCGGTCGAAATATGCGTCGACCCGCGCTTTGGCTTTGGTGGTACGCGCCTGGGGCGACTTCCGCACCCATTCGAGTTCGTTTTTGAGGAGTTTGTTTTGTTTTTCGTAGGTCGTGGATTCCACTTCTTCGCGCAGGGCCTTTTTTTCCAGGTAATCGGAATAGGAGCCGGAGTAGCGCCGCAGTTGTCCGCCTTCCAGTTCAATGATGCTATCGCACACATTTTCAAGGAAATAGCGGTCGTGCGTGACCATAAACAGCGTGATGCCCGGCTGTTGCAGGTATTCTTCCAGCCACTCGATCATTTCGACGTCCAGGTGGTTGGTCGGTTCGTCGAGGATCAGGAAGTCGGGTTCTTCGAGCAGGATTTTGACCAGGGCAATCCGTTTTTGCTGACCGCCGGAGAGGGTGCTCACTTTTTGCTCGTAGTTGTCCATGCGAAAGCGGGACAAGGTTTCCTTCACTTTGGCCTCGAAGGTCCAGGCATTGTGCAGGTCCATATCCGCGATAGCGAGCTGGAGTTCGTCGGGGTTTTCCGGGTGGTTGAGGGCATGTTCGTAGCGCTGCACGACCCGCACGAGCGGATTGGAGGGATCGAGCACGGCGCTCAGCACATCCAGGTTCGGCGAAAAATAAGGCTCCTGATCGAGCCAGCCGATGCGGATATCCTTGCGCAGGATGATTTTAGCCTGCTCGCCTTCGCTGCCTTCCCGACCGGCGATCACGCGCATGAGGGTAGTTTTACCGGTGCCGTTTTTAGCGATCAGTCCGATTTTCTGGCCCTTGTCGATATAGAGGTTGATGTTTTTAAACAGCACCTTTTCGCCGTAGCTTTTGGTGACGTTTTCGAGCGTAAGGAAATTCACAGGCGTTGGTCTGTTATACGTTGAAGGAGTGCGTGCGTTGAAATGAGGCGCAAAGGTAGTAAGAAGTGCGAAGTTGGTTGAGGTTGTTGAGAAGTTGAGCGTGTTGAGGGGCTCCGCTATTGGCCTTTGTACTCATCTTTCAGGTTATAATCGATTTGAATTGATAATAAATCCAATGTTTTTTCTTTAGAAAATACGAATTTTGCGCCCGTTTGATGTGTGTGGACTGAGACCGGCGTCAAATTATGGCCGAAAGGCCCGAACTACGGCCAAAAGCGAAGCCCCTCAACAACCTCAACCCTCAACTCCTCAACTATCTCCATGGCCCGCAAGAACAAACTGCGCAAATTTGCCGAAATCCTGTCATTCCCGAACGTGTACGAGTGTTACAGCGTGCAGGATCCCAAACTGGTGGGCGCGGGGATGGAACCGATGGATCTGAAAGGCCGCTGGCATGCGCAACATTTCAAAAACGACAATCCGATCACCCTGGAACTGGCCTGCGGAGCCGGGGAATACACCGTTGGGCTGGCGCAGTTGTTTCCCGAACGCAATTTTATCGGTGTGGACATCAAGGGCAACCGCCTGCATGCCGGCGCCCGGGACGGGCTGGAAAAAGGGCTGCACAACGCGGCTTTTCTGCGCACCCGCATCGAAATCATCGATCATTTTTTTGCTGCGGAGGAAGTGTCCGAAATCTGGATCACGTTCTGCGACCCCTTTCCCCGTGCTATCAAGGAGAATCGGCGGCTCACTTCGCCTTTTTTTCACGAAAAACTCCGCCATATCCTGCAAAAAGACGGACTGGTGCACCTCAAACACGACGACGACAGTTTTGTAAAATTTTCGCTGCAATCCATCGCCGCCGACCCGCGCTGCACCTTGCTGCTCCAGAACCTGGATATTTACGCGGATATGTTACCGATGCCCGAACTGAGCATTCAAACCCTCTATGAAGCCAAACACCTGGCGGCGGGCAAAACGATCAAATACCTGCGCTACCAGATCGGGTGAGCACTACTTAGGTTCCAGCAAATCCCACAGATTGCCGTATAAATCTGCAAAAACGGCCACAATGCCGTAAGGCTCTTCTACAGGAGGCCTTACAAAAGTGACCCCGTTGGCCTGCATGTCGTGGTAGTCTCTCCAGAAATCATCGGTGTACAAAAACAAAAATACACGCCCGCCGGTCTGGTTACCGATCCGGCTGGCTTGTTCTTCGTTGGCGGCTTTTGCCAGCAACAGGCTACATCCCGTCGAGCCTTTCGGCGCAACGAGTACCCATCGTTTGATGTCACTCAGCACGGTGTCTTCCACCAGTGTGAAATGTAGTTTTTCGGTGTAAAACCGAATGGCTTCGTCGTAATCGCGAACGAGCAGGGAGAGGTGAGCGAGGTACAAAATAGAAGTGAGAGGTGAGAGGTGAGAAGTGAGAGGGTGCTTTGCCTTTGGCTTATCTAGGTGTTAAAACATTTAAAATCAAATAGTTAGTTTATTCTTAAGATACCGTACGAATAACAGCCTTTCCTAAGACGGTTAAAGGATTCTTCAAAAAACCTGAAACACCAAAGTCAAATTTCAACTCAAAGCCAAACAGGACGATTCTCTCACTTCTCACCTCTCACTTCTCACCTCTTAATTTTCCTGAGCACCTTTTCCGCCACTTTCCTGCCCGTTTCCGCTGCGCCGTTCATAAAACCCCAATAATCGGTGCTGCAATGTTCTCCTGCGAAATAGAGTCGGCGGACGGGTGCGAAAGCGACGCCTTCAAACGCCGTAACCTGGCCGGGTTTCAGGCAAGAGTAACTGCCCCGAACGAAAGGATTGGCCGTCCAGTGCGCCAGTTCCATTTTACCGGTCAGGCTGTTGCGGGTGCCGGGGAAAGCGGCGTCCAAAGTGGGCAGAATATGCGCCAGTTGGTCCTGTTCAGTGCCTTTGGCGGCATTTTTCCCGCGTTCGCCGCCGTAGTAGCAGGTGAAAGTGCCGGCGCCTTCGTTGTTGAGTTGCATTTGAGCGCTGTCCCAGCCGTTGTGGATGCGTTCGTTGAACAGGTAGCCGCGGTAGCCGGCCTGCCGCCAGGTGCGGGACTGCGTTTCGAGGATAAATTTGGCGTTGGTGCCGTAACCCAGTTCCTGGATCATCCGCCGTTTGAGCGCGGGCAGTTCCATTTGTATATCAATTTCGCGCAGCACGGAAAAAGGGATCGCCATGATCACGATATCAAACGTTTCTTCGCGGGTGGCGCCGTTTTCATCAAAAGTGAGGGTCAGGTTTTTGTTGCTGTTTTCGCGGACGGCGCGCAATTTGTGTTCGTACCGGATCTGATTGCCCAGCATTTGAGCCAGTCCCTGCGTGATTTGGTCATTCCCGCCGATCACTTTGAAACGTTCGTCGCTGTCGCCGAAGGGCAGAAAGTTATTGTCGCGTATTTCAAAGATACTCAGCAGGTTAGCCGCGCTTTGTTCGGCTGTTTCGAGGCCATTTTCGCCGATATAGGCAGCGTGCAGCATCTTTTTCATCCAACCGCTTACAGGCATTGCTTCGATGTATTCCGCCATGGAAAGTTGGTCGAATGCCAGGGCGTGCTTGCCGGCCATTTTTGCCTGATCGGCCAGAATACGCGGGTAAGCGGCTTTGAGTTCGCTGATGATATCGCTCGGTTGGTAGTGCCGGTTGTCGATAAAAACAGCGTCACGCTGTCCGAAAGTATCCTGGTCGACATCCATGAGTTTGTCCTGCAACTTCAATTCCCGGACGAACCACATCATGTCTTCATGTACGGTATCGATAAATTCGGCGCCGATCTCCGTATTGATAGCGCCGCCGCCGAAGATCCGCGCACTTTTGATGCGGCCGCCCGCGCGTTTGTCGCCCTCGAACAGGGTGGCTTCCACACCTTTGCGGCGCAGCATATAGCCCGCGCTCAAACCTGCCATGCCGGCACCGACAATCGCTATTTTGTACTTTCGGGAAAGGCCCGTGAGCAGCAGGTCGCCCGCTACGGAACCGCCGCCAAGGCCAAGCAACAGACCTGCCTGCGCCCCGGTTTTCAGGAACCTGCGCCGGGATGCGGCAGCCCGCTCCTGTTGATCCAATAATTCCTCAATCGACTGTTCCGGGTGCCGGTGCGCAATGCCCGCCAGGCGGAATGCACTGCGAAGTGAAGAAAAAAGTGGTGTTTTCATGGTGAGAATGGGTTGTTGCTGAGTATTTGGAAAAAGGTTGAGGTTGTTGAGGGGTTGAGAGGTTGAGGTTGTTGAGGGGTTGAGAGGTTGAGGGAAGACACTCAGGCCTGGATTACCACCCTCAACAATCTCAACCCCTCAACAACCTCAACCTTTTCCATCCTCCCTTTGCCCTGCACAAAAATCGAATTGTTTTTTGAATTACCAACAAATGAGGCGCAGTAAAATCATTTCAAATGCCTGTGAAATGCCATTTGCAAGCAGCCGGCCTTAAAACCTTGATAAATAAACAGAATAGTTTTTTCCGAAACGCGTTTACATTTGCGCTATACCACCGAAACAACACCACACACTAGAAAACTCGAATATAGTATGAGAAACCTTTTCACCTTGCTTTTGCTGGCTTCAATTGCCTCATCCGGTTGTAATATATTCAAGTCCGCTTCCTCGTCATCTGCTGCCAAAAAAGGAGACGCCACACTTGCTCCGGCGCAGTACAGCGCTACGGGCGACCGCAACCAGGACTATGTTTCCCGGTTCAAAGACGCAGCCATTACGGAAATGGACCGCGGCGGAATCCCAGCCAGCATCATTCTGGCACAAGGTATCCTGGAAAGCGCCGCAGGCACCAGCGACCTGGCGCAAAACGCCAACAACCACTTCGGCATCAAATGCGCCGGTGGCTGGAACGGCAAAACCTATTACAAAACGGACGACGACAAGGATAAAGACGGCAACTCCATCGAATCCTGTTTCCGAAAATATGGCGATGTGTCTGAAAGTTACAACGACCATGGTGAATTTCTGCGCGACCCCAAAAAGTATAACCGCTACGGCTTTTTGTTCAACCTCGACCGTACCGACTACAAAAGTTGGGCGCGCGGGCTGCAATCTGCAGGATACGCCACCAGTCCAACGTATTCCTCGCAACTCATCAACCTGATCGAACGCTACCGGCTCTTCGAATACGACCGGCCCGGCAGCACACCTACCTCGACGCCCAATACCCCCGGTGGCGTGCCACAGCCCACTGGCCCAGGCGGCGCACCCATCGTGAATGCGCCCACCAACCGCATCGGAAGGGTCAACGATGTCAAAGTGGTTGTCACCCGGGAAGGTGAAACACTAGATGAAATTGCCCGTGCCTACCGCATCAGCACCACAAAAGTGACCGACTACAACGACCGCGGTTACTCGCCAGGCGTAAAACTGAAAACCGGTACCCGTATCTATATCCAAAGCAAAAAGGACAAATGGCGGGGTCGCGCCAACGAACACTTCGTCAATGAAGGGCAAACCATGTTCGATATTTCCCAATTGTACGGGATAAAACTGGACAAACTGCTGCTGCGCAACAACCTCCAACCCGGACAGGAACCGGCCGTCAGTGAAAAAATATACCTGAAAACCAAACGCAAAAAAGGGGATAATCCACGGCTCCGCGATATCACCAATGACCCGCAACCTGTGCAGCCGGGTGTGCAGCCACCGGTTCCCAATGCGCCGGCGCCAGGCACCATGACGCCCGACGATGGCGAATTGCTGCCGGAAATCGGTGGAGAAGATCCCAAACCGAATCAGCCTACGTCGCCAACTGCACCGGCCAACCCGCCTGTAAAACCAAGCACCGGCAAACCGGCCACCAGCGGCACTACCTATCCGGGCGATCCGATACCGGGTGGCACCTGGTCGCCCAATACGCCCCCGGTTACGCCTTCGACGCCTACCACTACCGAACCCACCGTGCCGACAACACCGGTGCCGGAAGGCTATCACCAGGTGGTGAAAGGCGATACTTTGTACAACATTTCTAAAAGATACAACCTGACCGTCACCCGTCTCAAACAACTCAACAACCTGACCAGCGACACCGTGCAAATCGGGCAGCGGTTGAAGGTTCGGTAGCAGAAAGGTTTATGGTTTATGGGTTTATAGTTTACGGCATCCGGATAAACCCATAAACTATAATCTCATAAACTATAAACTCATAACCTATAAACTCATAACCTTCCCATCACCTTATGTCCGAGCAAACGGAACCTGCCGCCCCACCCACAGACCCCGATATGGCCCGCCTGGATGCACTGGCCAAACTACTTGACAATCAGTTTTTTATTCCAGGCACCAGTATTCGTTTCGGGCTCGACGGCCTCGTCGGACTGATTCCCTATGTGGGGGATATGGCTGGTTTTATCGTATCCGGACTGCTGTTTCGCACCATGCTGCGGCGCGGTGCCGGTCCTTTGCTCATGTTGCGCATGATGGGAAATGTGGTGCTCGATACCATCGTCGGTATTATCCCCATCGCGGGGGACTTATTTGATTTCGGTTTCAAAGCCAACCGCCGCAACGTGGACCTGCTCCGGAAATACTACGCTTCCGGCCACCAGCCGCCCAGTGCAAAAGGCTCGCTGGCATTCCTCGGTTTGTTGTTTTTTTTGTTGTTCATCTGTTTGATCTGGGGCATCTGGAAATTAGCGGCTTTGCTGCTGGCCTGGGTCTGGGGTCTTTTTTGACATCCCTGACCGGCACTTTTGCACCTTTGATTTTAACCTTTTTTATAGATATGGCAGACCTGTTCGTCCCTGCACCGGATTAAAATGACCTCGTTTTGCCGAATTTCATCCGCTGAATTAGGTCATTTATCCAACTATTTTCACCTCCGTTGCAGCCTGGTTTAACCTTGTGCCTGTTCTCAGAATAAAATACTTAAATCGAAACATGAAAAACGCAGCGCCCAAACGGAAAAGAACCCTCTTGTATGTTTTAATTGGATTATTCGTGTTGCTCGTTGTGGCTGCCGCCATCAAAGGCCGACAGAAACCAAAAGGAGAAGAAGTGAATGCCGAGGCAGCACAACGCCGCACTATCCGGGAAATGGTGAGCGCCAGTGGAAAAATATTCCCGGAAACGGAAGTGAAAATCAGTTCCGACGTTTCCGGCGAAATCATCGACCTCTATGTTAAAGAGGGCGACTCGGTCACCATCGGTCAGGTTTTGGCAAAAATCCGCCCCGATGAATACCAGAGTGCGCTCGAACAGGGCCAGGCTTCGGTGAGTACTGCACGTGCACAGCGGCAGATTTCCTCCTCCAACGTACAAGGCAGCAACGCACAGATCGATCAGTTGAAAGCGGACCGCCAGCGCGCGGCCTCTCAACTGGAAGTGGCGCGCAACAGCCACCAACGCAACGAAAAACTGTACAGGGAGGGCGTTATTTCCGCTTCCGAATTCGATACCTCACTGGGTAATCTGCGCGCGGCAGAAAGCGCGATGGCCGCTTCCGAAGCCAGCCTCAAATCGGCGGAAAGCAGCCTCAACAGCGCCCGTGAAAACGTCCGCGTAGCCGAATACGGCATCAACAGTGCCAATGCCCGCCTGAAAGAACTGCGCACAAGCCTCCAGAAAACAATTATCACGGCGCCGGTGAGTGGCATCATCAGCAAACTCAAGGTAGAAAGAGGGGAACGCGTGGTAGGTACCCTGCAAATGGCCGGTACCGAAATGATGCGCATCGCCAACCTCCGATCCATGGAAGTACAGGTGGACGTGAGCGAAAACGACATCCTGAAAGTCAGTGTCGGCGATGAAACAGATGTGGAAGTGGACGCTTACCTCGGCCGGAAATTTAAAGGTAAAGTCACCGAAATCGCCAACAGCGCCAGCAACGTGGGTACCGGAAGCCTCAATACCGACCAGGTCACCAATTTCGTGGTCAAGATCCGCGTAGACGCCAACTCCTACGCCGATATGGTCAAAGACCGCCAGTACCCCTTCCGCCCGGGCATGTCAGCATCCGTGGATATTTACACCAATACGGCCGACAGCACCCTGTGCGTACCCCTGATTGCCGTTACGGCCCGCGATGAAGACGCGGATAAAAAGAAGGAAAAGAAAGCGGAGGAAACCAACCCGCAAAAAGAAGAAAAGGAAAAGGACCTCGACAACATCAAAGAAATCGTATTTGTCGTTACAGGCGATACCGTCGCCATGCGCGAGGTAAAAACCGGCATCCAGGACAATGACTACATCGAGGTGATCAATGGCCTGCAGGAAGGCGATAAGGTGGTCACCGGCCCATATTCAGCCATCGCCCGCAAACTGAAAGGCGGTACGCGGGTGGTAGTGGTAGATAAAAAAGGGAAAAACAGCGACGCTAAGGCGGAGGATTGATAGGGCCGCGGATTACGCGGATAAGGCGGATTGTCGCTGATTATAAGAAATCCCGAATTTTTCACTGAAGAAAAATTCGGGATTTCTGTATAAATTGAACATTTTTGACGCTCGAAATAGTGGTGGCATGGGTTTTTCAGATACCACACAGGTAGTTTTCCCGCGGGAAAACTACCTGTGTGGTATCTGAAAAACCCATGCCACCACTATTTCGAGCGTCAAAAATG
>JADLCC010000618.1 GCA_020847425.1 Saprospiraceae bacterium | reverse complement strand
GGGAAGATAGCCGTTGTTTGGGAAGGAACGTGTCCCGTTGCCACCAAAGCGGCATTTGCGCAACAGGCTGGTGCGCTTGCGGTTTTGATTGCCGGAAAAAGTGATGCGCAGCACCCTCCCATTTCCAGGTTTCAATTGGGGTTGGAAAACGAATTACCTGCCGTACAAATACCGGTGTTGTATTTAAGTCCTTCCGATTTTCAGACTGTCGATGTAGCATTTCAGTCAGGGACGGAAGTGATGGCGTGTTTGAATCGGCCTGCCGTATTTCTGAACAGTGTGTCCTATCCCCCGGATGAAATTCAACAATATTGTTTTTCTCCAATTGAACCGTTCCGTTTTTCCGCACGATTGAGAAATTTAAGTGGAATTGACCTTCAAAATATTACGTTACAGGGAGTTCTTGAGCGTGAAAATGGGCAAATTCTATTGAGCAGCACACTGATCATACCTGAGTTGGAGGCTTCAGTAACGGATAGTCTTTATTTGCTTCCTGATGTATTTGATCAGGTTAACATGACGAATGGAATACATCAGGTTGTGTATACTGTTCAGGGAACTGCCAATGGTATTCCGTATTTGGATACTAGAAAAGTCCGTTTCAATGTGAATTCCGATGTTTTAGCAAAAGAGTTGACGGGATCTCAAGTGGCTTACCGACCGGATACTATTCCGGAGTCAGGCTGGACAGTTGCCAACGTATTTCATTTATCCGGTACTTGGTTAGATCACTTTGTAGCACTGGGTACCGACATATCTGTAATTCGAGGTGAAGAAATATTAGATTTAGAAGAAATTTCGCTTGAAATTTCACTATTTAGCATAAACGAAGATGTGCTACCTGATTTTTCCAATTTCGAACCAGATGGTTCAAGCATGGTTTTAATAGGTGTGGGTTATGCTACGGAAAACTTATCGGAAAAGGAATCGTTGGTTTGGGTAGAAATAATTGATCTTGGTACGGCTGAGGCTGGTGTAGTTTTAGAGCACAATAGGAACTATTTGTTAGCGGCTACATTTGAGGGTCCCAATAAGTATTTGTATCAAGGCTTCAGTGAAGACCATAAAGATGGAAAAATCAGTACTATTGTAAAAACAGATCAGCAATGGCATCCGGTTAATCTTTACGGAAAACCCAACGCCGTATTAAGGCTCTATCTGGATGGAGGCTATATTTGCCCCACAATAAATACAACCGAACCTGCCCCAATCAATTTCAATATTTCCCCCAATCCAGTTCATGATTATGTAACCTTGCAGGCGGCTTTTGAAACATCTACGGATGCGCTGATCACATTTTACGATATAAACGGCCGGGTAATTGTTTCAGATGTTCGGAAAGGGCTGACCGATGACAAACTGATGTATCCTGTCGCCCAATTCCCCAACGGCGCAAATCTGGTTCGAATCACTACCCCAAAAGGCACCGAGACCAAAGTGTTTTTAGTCCAAAAAGAATGATTTTGAAAAAGGCAAACCTGTTTATCGCCCCTTTGCTGTGTTGCTGCATACTTTCCATATCAGCGCAAAACCCATATCAGACAAGCTGGAAGCGCGAAGCCTCGTGGCTGGGCGGGAGCGGTGTTGGCATTGGTGTATCCACGTTCTTACATACACGCAATCAGCCATTTACAAGCGATCAGGTAACGTCTCTCCAACTGAGCAAGGTGCCAAAGTTCGAACGGTTTGTAACCCGGCAATATTCCCTGCCGGCGCGCAAAGCCAGTGATGTGCTGCTGTTCACGGCCATTGCTTCTCCGGTTTTGTTGTTGCTCGACCAGGATATCCGAAAAGATGCACCAACGGCAGTATTGCTGGTGGGTGAAACTATGGCGCTCAATTTTGCGCTGACCACCCTGTGCAAGGAAATCGTCCGGCGGCCGAGACCCTATTGTTACAACCCTGACGTTCCAGTTTCAGATAAATTGGAGCGCGATGCCCGGGCTTCGTTTTTTTCCGGTCATACCTCCATGAGTGCGGCCGCTACTTTTTCGGCCGCTCGCATCTGGTCGGATTACCATCCGGACTCTAACTGGAAACCTGTAGTGTGGGCTACAGCAGCAGCCATTCCTATCACGGTAGGTATTTTAAGGGTAAAAGCGGGCAAGCATTACCTGACTGATGTGCTCACGGGATTTGCCGTAGGTAGCGCTTGTGGTTTGTTAGTACCGCATTTTCACAGGAAAAACAAATAGTTACGCTTTCCAAACAAAATCAAAATAGCGACCCGTAAAGGTAACAGGCATGCTAGAGCGTGTATATTTGCCCGCCTTTTATGAAAAACACACTGGAACAATTTCGCGAGGTGGTGGGGAAATGCCGCGACCTTTTTGTCAAAAAAACAGCCGACTACGGTACTGCCTGGCGCATTCTGCGGCCGTCCAGCATTACCGATCAGTTGTATATCAAAGCCTTGCGCATTCGCAGTATCGAAGAGAAAGGCAAGCAAGAAGTGGCAGATCCTGTCGATTCGGAATTTGTCGGATTGGTCAATTACTGTGTGCTGGCCATGATCCAGTTGTCGCTGCCTGCCGATGCGCCGCTCGAACTGGATGCCAATGAAGTGGCAAGGCTTTACGATGAGCAGATTGCTGAAAATATCCGGCTGCTGCAAGCCAAAAACCACGATTACGGCGAGGCATGGCGGCAGATGCGCGTGAGCAGCATGACCGACCTTATTTTGCAAAAACTATTGAGAATCAAACAAATAGAAGACAACGCCGGACAAACCATCGTCTCCGAAGGTTTAGAAGCAAATTACCGCGACATTATCAACTATGCGGTTTTTGCACTGATTCGATTGTCCGAATAACATCCATTCATCAAAGATTTGATATGAATTCTTTACCTACATTATTGATTTCGTTTGCCATTTTAGGGGCCGCATTTACGTACTTCACCGTGCGGGCCAAAAAGACGAACAACACTTTCTGGAGTTTTCTGCAGCATTTCTGCGGCGTGTGGTTTGTTTTTTCCGGCCTGGTAAAAGCCGTAGACCCCATTGGTACCGCCTATAAAATGGTGGATTATTTCGGCGCATTTGAACAAACCTTCGCGGGTCTGAACAATATGTTTGCCGGCCTGGCGCCTCTGTTTCCCTGGCTGCTGAAATACGTCAACGGTTTTTCCATCGCCATGATCGTGCTAGAAATAGTACTTGGTGTCATGCTGATCATAGGCTACAGCCGCAAATGGACAGCCTGGTTGTTTTTCGGGATTGTGTTTTTCTTCACCATCCTTACGGGATTCACCTACCTCACAGGATTTGTACCGGTTGAAGACAACTTCTTCGATTTTGCCAAATGGGGACCGTACATCAAGACCCAAATGCGTGTGACGGACTGCGGTTGTTTCGGCGATTTTATCAAACTCGACCCAAAGGTTTCATTTTTTAAAGACCTCGGGCTGATGGTGCCTGCGCTGTTGTTTTTACTGCGCTCGAAAAATATGCACCAGTTGTGGACGGCTCAAATACGCAATCGTATTACCGGCGCTACTACTGCTGCGTCTCTACTGCTCTGTTTGTACAGTACTTACTGGAACCTGCCGCCGGTCGATTTTCGTCCGTTTGCCATAGGCTCACAGGTTCGCGAACGCAAAGCCCTGGAAGGAGAGGCGAAAATCGATGTACTCGGCTGGGTGCTTGAAAATACGAATACCGGCGAGGTCGTCAAATATATGGAGCCTGAGCCAGGCAAAATCACGTACTACAAACAATATCCGAAAGACAAGGGCTGGAAAGTAAAAGACCAGATTCAAACAGACTGGTATGTCGAGAAAGACGGTCAGAAAACGCCGATCACCAAAACAAAAGTCAGCGAATTTGCAGTGGAGGACGGTGAAAATGGTGAAGTGACCGATGAACTCCTGGATGAAAAAGGGTACAGCCTGATGATTGTGGCCTATCACCTCGACGGCGCCAAACAAACGGAAACCATTGTAGTACAGGATACGACCTGGGCTATGGACACTATCCGTATCAACAAGGATTCGATTCAGTTGCAGCGCCGTGTCGGCTCGGTTGCGCAGCAAAAAATAGAAAAGGAAGTGTTTATTCCAACGGCTGCATACGGCGATCGTTTCAGAAATGAAGTAAATCCGCTCGCTGAAGCCGCAAAAAAGGCCGGCTGGAAAGTGTACGCGATCACCACTATCGGCGACGCGGAAGTTGCAGCCGATTTTGCGAAAAAAACAGGCGCAACTTATCCTTTCTACAAAGCAGACGATAAATTGCTCAAAACCATCATCCGGGGCAATCCGGGTCTGGTAGTCTGGAAAGACGGGCAGGTGCTGGATATGTACCACCATAAACACATTCCCGGCTTCGATCAGTTGGGCAATAAATGGAAATGAGTAACGTGGATTAAGTAGAAACGCGGATTACACGGATAGGGCGGATTTACGCGGATTTTTGTACACTCAACAAAAATCCGTGTAAATCCGCCTTTTTTATCCGCGTAATCCGCGTTACTATTTAATACGCGTAATCTGCGTTCCTAATCCACGTTCCTTACATGATCCGCGTTCCTTCCTCAATCACCGCTCCTTTACGCACCACCACTACCCCATCGCGGATGCAAAATTCGGGCGTATCCATATCCGGCAGGTGTGTGCCACCTTTGATGACCACATTGTTTCCAATACGGCAATCTTTGTCGAGTATGGCGTGTTCGATATGGCAATAATGGCCGACGCCGAGCGGAATATCGTCCTGGTTGAGTGCAATTTCTTCTAAAGTCTGGTAATAGTCGTTACCCATTACTATAGCGTCTTTGATCACCGTATTCTCGCCAATCCTGGACCTGAGACCAATCACTGAGCCTTCGATCAGGCGGGCATGGAGGATAGATCCTTCTGCAATCAGGGCTCTGTTCAGTTGTGTGCCGCCGTAAAACTTAGCGGGCGGCAACATACGGCCGCGTGTATAGATCTGTCGCTGGCTGTTGAACAGGTTGAAAGACGGAATATGGTCTGTCAATTCAATATTCGCTTCAAAAAACGAACGAATAGTACCGATATCGGTCCAGTAACCTTCATACTGATAGGCAGCCACTGTGCGTCCTTCCTGAATTGCCTGCGGGATAATTTCCTTACCAAAGTCAGTCGCATCGGAATATTGATCAAATAAATCGTTGAGTGCCTTGCGGTTGAAGATATAGATACCCATAGAAGCCATATAATGCCTGCCCAGTTTTTTATTGGCGGGGCTGACTTCGCTTATCCAATGGGGCAATTCTTCTTCGTTCGGTTTTTCGATAAAGCGGGGAATGTTGCCGTTTTCATCCACCTTCATTATGCCGAAACCTGATGCGTCGCGGGCATCTACGGGCAGGCAGGCTATGGTAATATCCGCTTTTTGTGCAATGTGGTATTGCACCATTTCCTCAAAATCCATTTGATACAACTGGTCGCCGGACAACAGCAGGACATAATCAAAATCCTGGCGTTCGTAGTGTTGCCTGCTTTGCCTTACCGCATCTGCGGTACCCTGGAACCACTCCTTGTTGCCGGGTGTCTGTTCGGCCGCAAGAATGTCTACAAAACCTTTGGTGAAGATGTCGAAGTTGTAGGAGTTTTTGATGTGCGCGTTCAGGGAGGCAGAGTTGTATTGCGTAAGCACATACATCCTTTTTACACCGGAATGAATACAGTTGGAGATCGGAATATCGATCAGACGGTATTTACCTCCAATGGGTACTGCTGGTTTGGATCTTTGTTCGGTAAGCGGGAAAAGGCGGCTTCCTGCGCCGCCGCCGAGGATGAGACAAATCATTTTTATCATGGCTGTTTTGTTGACGTTGGTTGGTTCACTTTTTCTTGCTTGGTTTTGCATTTGTTTTTTTTGTAGCAGCATCTGCTTTGGCTGCTTTTTTAGCAGGAGTACCGGTTGTGGTCTCCTTTGGGATAAGTTTTTCGGATTTTTTGGCTGCTTCTACCGGAGCCTCAACCTGTTTGGGCGGAGTTGGCCGGCGTTCTGCTCTGATCGCGGCACCTGCATTCCGGTACACGGTAAAATATTGTTCTATAGTACGTTCCCAGGAAAAATCGAGCGCCATAATGCGTTCCCTGATAGTCGCCACTGCATGTGGGTCACTGTGCCACATGGAAGCAGCGCGGTGAATAGCCCATCCAATGTCGCCGAGGTTGAATTGATCGAAACGAATACCGCGGCCGTTTCCGCCCGGCTCACCGATATCGGGTACCGTATCTTTCAAACCGCCGACTGTGTGTACAATCGGAATGGTGCCATAACGCATGGAATACATTTGGTTCAGGCCGCAAGGTTCTACCCTGGATGGCATGATCAGGTAGTCGGACCCTGCATAAATCTGGTGTGCCAGGCCTTCATTGTAATCGATAATAGCATTAAAGCGACCCGGATACTGGTAAGTCATGCTTCTGAACTGATTCTGGGTCCAGGGTTCACCGGTGCCGAGCACCAGAAAAGAGGCTTTTCCGCCGGCATGGATGTAATTTCTATAAGCATCGGGCAACATGTCGCAGCCCTTTTCTCCAACCAGTCGCCCGATAAAACTAATGATCGGCTGATCTTCCGGCAAGGAGAACCACTCGCAGAGCACTTTTTTATTTTTTAACTTAAATGCCTGAATATCATTGTTTTCCAGCCGGTATTGGATCGAAGGATCTATAGCGGGATCCCAAACGCGGGCGTCGATACCATTGATAATACCGGATTGTTTTCGCCATTCATCGCGGAACAGTCCTTCCAGCCCCAGGCTGCTCTGGTGCAATTCATATAAATACGTCTCCGATACAGTTGTGACTGCCCAGGCACAGCGCAAGGCAGAAGCCATAGGGTTTATTATGCCGTTCCAGTCCAGCAGTCCAAATGCAGAGGATTCAAAAAAAGGCATCAGATGCAGACTACTGCGGCCGAACATGCCCTGATATTGGCCGTTATGAATGGTGAAAACAGTAGGAATCATGGCCAGGCCATTGTATTGCGGGCAGTATTTCACCATAAAAGGAATCAATCCGGTATGGTGATCATGGCAATGCAACACCCTTGGGCGTTCGTGTTCCGGGAACGACAATACCCATTGCAGCACGGCCTGCTGAAATACGATGTAGCGCTCTACCTCGTCGCCATAGGGATGCCCGGAGGGGTCATTGTAAATGCCTGGGCGGTCATATAGTCCCGGAATATCGACAACAAAAAAAGGAAAACCCAGCGTATTGTTTTTTTCCTGTTGGACGGTAAAGCCCACCGTACGCCAGTCGACCCTAATCGATCCCCCATAAACGGTTACCCATTCGTGCTGGTGCATCCATTTCAAAGCGTATTTTGGGATGATTGCCGCCGATAGCACGCCTGACTCCGACTGGTATTTGGGCAGGGAGCCTACCACGTCGGCCAGCCCTCCGGTTTTAGCGGCAGGGTAACATTCGGCAGAAATATGAAGGACTTGTATCATAATAGAATGGATTAGCAAGGTGTAAGTCTCAGGGTTTATTCCCCTGGTTTCAAAACTGCGGGTAAGTTCTCACATTGCTACTGTGCTTTCCAAATTCAAACGGCGGAAAATTTTTAAGTTTATGCAGAAAAAAGAATGTTCGCCGGAAATTTCCCCTATTCGCCAATATTTTTTTTAAAAATGATAATTTTACAAGTTGAAATTCATGCTAAATGCAGAGTTTTGACCCACACTACTGGACATTTTTTTGGCTTGGGTGAAAAACCAGTATGCTGGAATGCTATTCCGGCATAAAAAATAGCCAAGCATTGCCGGAACAGCGTTCCAGCGTACAAAAATGTCCAGTAGTGTGGTTTTGACCCACACTACTTTTCAAATTTTTCACTTCATCAGATTGATAGCATGACAAATTCTTTTTCGCGACGAAATTTCCTGAAAACCTCTTCTCTGGCCCTTGCCGGCGCTACCCTTGTTCCGCGTATTCCACTGCATATTCCAACTGTTCAACATTTGGGTATACAACTGTGGAGTGTGCGGGAGGATATGAAAAATGATGTAACCGGTACAGTTAAGGCGCTTGCAAAAATGGGCTACAAAGAAGTCGAGGGCTTCGGGTATTCGGATGGTAAAATGTTTGGGTTGCCATTTAAGGAATTCATCAAATTGTTGCAGGACAACGGTATTACCATGCCTTCCAGCCACGTAATGTTCGACTCTAAAGCCTATGATGCCACGAGTAAGTCGCTCACGGATGCAGCCAAAAAATCGATCGACGACGCGGCGGCGGCAGGCCAGAAGTACGTTGTTTGCCCATATATGGCAGATCCAGATCGGCTGATCATCGACAAAATGATTCCAGTATTCCAGGCAGCAGGTGAATATGCCCAGAAAGCGGGTGTGCGTTTCGGGTACCACAACCACAATTTTGAATTCGAAAAAAGAGGCCCCGACGGCCGCCTCTTGATCGAGTGGCTCCTGCATGAAGTGGATCCGAAAATCATGGCCATGGAAATGGACATCTACTGGGTAAAATTTGCCAACAACAACCCGCTGGACTGGTTCAGACTGTATCCAGGCCGTTGGGAACTGTGCCATGCAAAAGACATGGCGTCGACGGAGAAACGCGAAAGTATCGAAGTGGGCGACGGCGTGATCGACTTCAACGAAATTTTCCGCCAGAGCAAAGCAGCCGGTTTAAAATACTACATTATTGAACTCGAGAACTACGTCACCACTCCAATTCAGGGAGCCGATCGCGCTTTCCAGGGTTTCAACAAATTGAAATTTTAAATCAAAGGGTCTATTTCAGGTCTTTTTAACAAGATTAACATTTTTTCCGGCATTTGCCAAATCAAATTTCAGACAAAAGTATAATAAGGCCGGAACACGAAATTATCTTTGCCGCGCCGCAGGACATGAACTCCCTGCGGCGCATTTTTTTAGCCAGATTATGACCGAACCAACACTACTTAATACGATCGAAGAAGCCCTTGCAGACATCCGGGCTGGAAAAGTTATCATTGTTGTGGATGATGAAGACCGCGAGAATGAAGGCGATTTCATTTGTGCTGCGGAAACCGTGACGCCAGAGATCATCAACTTCATGGCGAAATACGGCCGGGGGCTTATTTGCACTCCCCTGGAGGATAAACGCGCCGACGAGCTCGAACTGGGCCTGATGGTAAACAGCAATACTGCCCTGCATGAAACAGCCTTTACGGTATCGATCGACCTGATCGGGCACGGCTGCACAACCGGCATCAGTGCTTATGACCGCGCAACGGGTATCAAATACCTGACCAATCCGGCTGCCAAAGCCAGTGAATATGCCCGGCCAGGTCATATTTTCCCGCTGCGCGCCAAAACCGGCGGCGTGCTTCGGCGCATCGGCCATACCGAGGCCGCTGTGGATCTTGCCCGTATGGTTGGCCTCTACCCTGCCGGCGTGCTGGTAGAAATTTTGAATGAGGATGGCACCATGGCGCGGTTGCCTCAATTGCTGGAAGTTGCCCGCGAGCACCAGTTGAAAATCATCTCGATCGACGATCTGGTGGCCTACCGGATGCGCACCGAGCGCCTGATCCGCAAGGAATTGGAGACCAGGATGCAAACGATTTTTGGAGAATTTGAAGCGATCGTTTTCACAGATATTTCCAATGGCGATACGCACCTGGTGTTGAAAAAAGGCGATTGGGAGGCCGATGAGCCGGTCATGGTGCGGGTGCACTCCTGGTCAGAAACGGGTGGTATCCTCGGTACTTTATTGTCGGATTACGGCAGCCAGGTCGCTAATTCGCTCAAAAGCATCTCTGAAGCGGGCAAAGGAGCCTTTGTTTACCTGCGGCAGGGGGACAAAGCGAACCTGCTCGCCAAGTTGAAAAATTACAAACAACTGATGGAAGAAGACGGGCTGGATCGTTTTGAGTTGCACACCAGTATGGGGAAAAAAGATTTTGGCGTCGGCGCTCAGATCCTGCGCGAATTGAATATCAGTAAAATTCGCCTGCTGACCAATAACCCAAAACCGCGCACCGGTTTTATTGGTTATGGATTGGAAATTGTGGAAAATCTCCAAATTTGAGACAACGCAGATGTCCATTCGGGCATCAATAAGGTCTCGAAATTCGAAATGGAATATCAAAATGGATAAAAAAACGGTAGTAACGCCTTATGGCTCCGGCGATTCCAAAAAATTGGAAATCGAACAAATGTTTGATAAAATCGCCCCGAAATACGACCTGCTCAACCGGGTCCTATCGCTCGGACTTGATGTTTCCTGGCGCAAGCGGGCGATAAGTTACCTGAAGCAAGGTCAGCCCAAGGCAATACTCGATGTGGCTACGGGTACTGCCGATGTAGCCATCATGGCGGCAAAAATTTTGCAACCCACCCGCATCATCGGCATAGATATTGCAAACCATATGCTGGATTTCGGCCGCAAAAAAATTCAGAAAGAAGGATTGGAAGGCATTATCAGTCTGGAAACAGGCGACAGTGAAAACCTGCAATTTCCAGATGCTTCTTTCGACGCAGTGACGGTGGCTTTTGGTGTCCGCAATTTCGAAAACCTGGAAAAAGGGCTGGCAGAAATGTATCGTGTATTGAAGCCCGGAGGCCGGATTGTGATCCTGGAATTCTCCCGGCCGCAACTTTTTCCATTTAAACAGCTGTACAATACGTATTTCAAATACGTTTTACCCCTGATCGGACGTTTAACGAGTCGCGATGTCAGAGCGTACACTTATCTGTTTGAAAGTGTGCAGGCCTTTCCGGAAGGCGACCATTTTTTAAAAATTTTATCCCAAACTGGTTATCAGAACCCTTTATGCGAACGATTAACGCTTGGAATATGCACTATTTACGCTGCAACAAAATAATTACTCCTTTGCTCATGCAGAAAGGGCTCCCATTCGGGTTGCTTTTGCTGTTTTTTATGCTACTTCCATTCGTTGGAAATGCCCAATTCAACCAGGGCAGCAATATTAATTACCGCGATTTTCAGCAAAAACCCTACTATTTCGGGATAACACTTGGGGTCAACAGGAGCGACTTTCGGATTTACCACTCCAAGGATTTTATCAGCAGCGACTCTTTTGCGCGCGCCGAATCGGTGACAGGCCCGGGGATCAACCTGGGTATCGTCTCTAATTTAAGGGTTGGTGAATATTTTGATTTGCGTTTTTTGCCCACTTTGTCGTTTATCGAACGTACGATCCGATATACGCAACCAGGTGAAAACGGCCGGATCATCCAACGACCTATCGAATCGGTACTGGTGGAAATGCCTTTTCATGTGCGATACAAATCGGCGCCATACCACGATTTCCGCTTGTTTGTCATCGGCGGTGTGAAATACTCTTTCGACGTGGCCAGCGATTCCCGTACGCGCCAGGCTGCCGGTATTGTCAAAATTGCGCCAACCGATTTCCAGGTGGAATACGGCGCCGGAATCCAGTTTTTCTTCCCCTATTTCATTTTCTCTCCCGAGTTGAAAATTTCGCAGGGCCTGAATAACGTACTGATTTACAACAATCAATTGCTCCAAAGCAATATCCTGGAAAAGGTAATGAGCAGGACTTTTACCATTTCCCTGCACTTTGAAGGCTAAATAAAGG
>JADLCC010000617.1 GCA_020847425.1 Saprospiraceae bacterium | reverse complement strand
TCCTCACCCTCTTGTTCCTGCACCTGCTTTTTATCCCTTTCATTTCGTCCGCCCAAAATTACACGCAAACTGTCAAAGGAACTGTACTCGAAAAAGGTATTAAGATTCCGTTGATCGGCGCCACCGTTGTCGCCGTGCTCCCAGAGAACTCCGAAAACCGTGTGATCGGCGCTGTAACCGACCCGGAAGGGCATTTCCGCCTGAACAATGTGCCCGTCGGCAAAATCGGCATCCAGGTCACTTATCTGGGTTACAAAGATGCTGTGCTCTCCAATATCACCGTCAATTCCGGCAAAGAAGTCGACCTCAACATCGAAATGGAGGAAGCGCTCATCAAAACCGGCGAAGTGGTCATCACCGCCAAAGTGGAAAAACAAAAAGCCCTGAATGAACTGGCTACGGTCAGCGCCCGCACTTTTTCCGTGGAAGAAACCCAGCGTTTCGCAGCGGCGGTAAACGACCCTGCGCGGATGGCGGCTTCTTACGCCGGTGTAGTAATGCGCGACGACGGCAACAACACCATTGTGATCCGCGGAAACACACCCAACGGACTGCTCTGGCGCATGGAAGGGGTGGATATCCCCAGCCCTAACCACTTTTCCAATGTTGGTTCCTCCGGCGGCGGCATTTCCATCCTGAGCACGCAACTGCTGAGCAATTCTGATTTTATGACCGGGGCTTTTCCAGCCGAATACGGCAACGCGCTCTCCGGTGTATTCGACCTGAAACTGCGCAAGGGCAACATGGACAAATACGAATACACACTCCAGGCAGGTGTGCTGGGCCTCGACGCCGCTGCCGAAGGCCCCATGCGCATTGGCAAGCAGAAGGGGTCTTTTCTGGCGAACTACCGCTACTCTACCCTCACGGTTTTATCCAAATTGGGTGTCCCGCTGGGCGATGCCAGCACCGATTTCCAGGATTTATCCTTTAATATGTGGATGCCTGCGGGCAAGGCAGGGACTTTTACCCTGTTCGGGATGGGCGGACTCAGCACGCAGCAATCGACCGGTGTAGCGGATTCGCTGGAATGGGAAACCAATCTGGGGAAAAAATACAGCGGTAACTTCCTGGCCAATACCGGCGTGCTCGGACTGACGCACAGCAAAGCCTGGGACCAGACTTTTATCAAAACTGTGCTGCTGGCTTCGGGAACGGAAAACGGCTACGAAGAAGATGAGTTTATGCCTGATTACATGCAGCGCCGCAACTATGAACAAAGCCACCGACAATTGAAATACACCTTGTCCACGGTGCTGAACCACAAGTTCAATGCCCGGCATTTCCTGCGCAGCGGCGCTTATGTCAATTTCCTGGACTTTAATTTCCAGCAGTCGGAATGGGACCTCTCGGAAAATTACCTGCGCGAAGAAATTAAAACGACCGGCCAGACCCAAACGCTGAACGCTTTTGCACAGTGGCAATACCGGCCCACCGAACAACTGACGCTGAACGCCGGTCTGCATTCTTTGTTCTTTTTCCTGAACGAGTCTTACTCCGTGGAGCCACGGGCTTCGGTGAAATATGCGTTTTCCGGGCGCAGTTCCCTGAGCCTGGGTTACGGCCTGCATGCACAAATCCAGCCGCTGGGCGTGTATTTTACAAAAGGTGAAAACGGCGAAACGAACAACAACCGCGACCTGAATCCCACGAAAGCGCATCATTTGGTGCTGTCCTACGACCGCGTTTTGCCCGGCAATCTGCACCTGAAAACGGAAGCCTATTTCCAGCATTTGTACGATGTGCCGGTCAACAGCAACGGCCCGACAACTTTTTCCATGCTCAACAGCGAAGATGGATTTGTAGCACAATCGCTTGCAAATCAAGGCAATGGCCGCAACTACGGTTTCGAACTGACCTTTGAAAAAGTCCTCACACGGGGTCTGTACTTCCTGCTGTCTTCCTCCGTGTACGAATCCAAATACCAGGGCAGCGACGGCATCTGGCGCAATACGCGCTACAACGGCAACTACGCCAACACCTTCACAGCGGGTAAAGAATGGGACTGGAATACGCGCCGTAAAAACCGCAGCGTGGCCCTCAACCTGAAATTGGTACACGCCGGCGGCTACCGCGACACACCTGTGGACCTGGAAGCCTCCCGCGCCGAAGGCCGCACGGTGCGCTACGAATCCCGTGCTTTTGAAAGCAAAATGCCGGATTATTTCCGGCTGGATGTCGGCGCCCGGCTGAAACGCAATTATGAAAACCTGACCACCACGGTGGGTATTGATTTACAAAACGCAAGCAACAGACTCAATGTGTATAATCGTTATTATGATCCTAATGCGCAGGATATCAAGTATGGTCGCCAGACGGGATTGATTCCGGTGTTGTTTTATAGGGTGGAGTTTTAGGGGGGAGGAACACGGATTGGAAGGATGAGACACGGATTTTTCACGACATCGTTGATAAAAAAAATCCGTGCCTCATCCCTCCAATCCGTGTTCTATTTCGCTCAATAAATGATCTTGTCAATCCCTCACACCAACCCCTTCAATTCCGCATACTGCAACAACATAATCGTCTTCCCATCCCTAATCTCCCCGCTCGCCAACATCTCCAGCGCCTGGGCAAACGGCAGTTCCAGCACTTCGATATTTTCCTGTTCGTGGCTGACGCCGCCGCCTTCATTCACTTTATGCTCTTTGGTGTAGGCAGCCACAAAAAAGTACAGAATTTCCGTGACGGAACCCGGACTCATATACGCTTCAAACACCTTTTGCACGTCGTCGATTTTGTAGCCCGTTTCCTCCTCCGTTTCCCGGCGAATGGCCTGTTCGGCATTGTCCTGATCAAGCAGGCCTGCGCAGGTTTCGATCAGCAGGCCGTCGGCGTTGCCGTTGACATAGGTCGGCAGGCGGAATTGCCGGGTGAGGATCACCGTTTTTTGTTCGGTGTTGTACAGCAGAATCGTGGCGCCGTTGCCGCGATCATAGGCTTCGCGCTGCTGGGTTTGTGTGCTGCCATCCGGACGCAGCATTTCATAGGTGTAGCGCCAGAGTTTGTACCAGTTGTCGGATAACAATTTTTTTTCGAGGATGCGGATAACAGGTTGCTTCATATGGAAAGGGTAACAAGTGAAATGCGGAAACGAATTATTCGCCGGAAATGCCGCCTGCCACGGAAAGTTTTGAACAGGATTTACAGGATTCGAAAGGATGTTACAGGATTCGAGGTCCCCGGTTCATCGGAACTCATTCAAAGCAGTGTGTCATGCTTCATGTAATTGATAGATTTTCAATACATTGTTGAAACTGCGCCACACATTTTAAAACACACTCGTTCATCGCAATCCTGTCCAATCTTTTTCATCCTTTCAATCCTGATTCAAACTTTCTCTAGACACTTTGGCTGCCACTTTTCTCCAAACCTGACAGGTTGCGTAGACCCGGTCTGAAAAAATGGCAGGAAAACCTGCATGGCACGAAGTCTGATAAAGGAGCTATGTCCACAGGAAATTCTGTTTTGTGGCCTCTAAACTTGTTTCACCAAAACATAAATATCTAAAAGTATGAAACCAATCGCTGACCGTGTGATTATTAAGCCCGCTCCAGCCGAGGAAAAAACCAAAGGTGGTATCATTATTCCCGATACGGCCAAAGAAAAACCGCAACGTGGCGAAGTGATTGCTGTCGGCCCTGGCAAAGACGGTAACATGATGACCGTAACTGCAGGCGATATCGTACTGTACGGTAAATACTCCGGACAGGAAATCAGCTACGAAGGTGTGGATTACCTCATTATGAAAGAAGATGACATCCTCGTCATTGTTTAAATGAAGAAAAGTTAATAGTATCATGGATAATCCATAAACTATAAACTTATAAACTTCATCCACCCCATCAACTGCCATATTCATTATTCTAACACTCATTATTCGAAAATATGTCTGCCAAGCAAATCAGCTTTAATACAGAAGCGCGCGAAAAACTCAAAGAAGGTGTTGACGCGTTGTCCAATGCAGTGAAAGTAACCCTCGGACCAAAAGGCCGCAATGTGGTTATTCAAAAATCTTTCGGCGCCCCTATTATCACCAAAGACGGTGTGACTGTTGCCAAAGAAGTGGAACTCGAAGATGCGATCGCCAATATGGGCGCGCAGATGGTGAAAGAAGTAGCCAGCAAAACAGCAGATGCAGCAGGTGACGGTACCACTACCGCTACCGTTCTGGCACAAGCCATTGTAACTGCCGGTCTGAAAAACGTATCCGCAGGCGCCAACCCGATGGACCTGAAACGCGGTATCGACAAAGCGGTAAAAACTATTGTTGCCGACCTGAAAAAACAAACCGAGCAAATCGGCGAAGATTTTGGTAAAATCCAGCAGGTAGCCGCTATTTCTGCCAACAACGACGAAACCATCGGTACCCTGATCGCCGACGCGATGAAACGCGTCAGCAAAGACGGTGTAATCACCGTGGAAGAAGCAAAAGGTACAGATACTTATATGGATGAAGTAATCGGTATGCAATTCGACCGCGGTTACCTCAGCCCTTATTTCATCACGGATGCCGAAAAAATGGTAGCCGATTATGAAAACCCATACCTGCTGATTACCGATAAAAAAATCAGCAATATGCAGGACCTGGTTCCAGTGCTTGAAAAAAGCCTGCAAACCGGTCGTCCGCTCCTGATCATCGCAGAAGATGTTGACAGTCAGGCACTTGGCGTGTTGGTTGTCAACCGCCTCCGCGCCGGCCTGAAAGTAGTAGCCGTAAAAGCCCCGGGCTTCGGCGACCGCCGCAAAGCCATGCTGGAAGATATCGCAGTGCTCACCGGCGCTACCGTCATCAGCGAAGAACAAGGTTACAAACTTGAAAATGCCGGTCTCGAGCACCTCGGTTCCTGCGAACGCATCACTGTCGACAAAGACAACACAACTGTTGTTGGCGGTAAAGGCAATGCGGACGACATCAAAGCCCGTATCAGCCAGATCAAACAGCAGATCGAATCCACAACAAGCGATTACGACCGCGAGAAACTCCAGGAACGCCTTGCCAAACTGGCAGGTGGTGTGGCAGTTCTCTACATCGGCGCCGCTACTGAAGTGGAAATGAAAGAGAAAAAAGACCGCGTCGACGATGCCCTGCACGCTACCCGTGCTGCCATCGAAGAAGGTATCGTACCAGGCGGCGGTGTTGCACTCGTGCGCGCCATCAACAGCCTGAAAGATATGACCGGCCTGAACGAAGACGAAACCATCGGTATCGCCATCGTGCGCAAAGCACTGGAAGCTCCTATCCGTATCATCTCTGAAAATGCTGGGGTAGACGGTTCACTGGTTTTCCATAAAGTACTGGACGGCAAAGGCGCATTCGGCTACAATGCCCGCACCAATGAATACGAAGACCTGAAAAAAGCAGGTATCATCGACCCAACCAAAGTAACCCGTGTAGCATTGGAAAATGCCGCTTCTATCGCCGGCCTCGTGCTGACGACGGAGTGTGTCATCAATGACAAACCGGAGAAAAAAGGCGCCGGCGGCGGTCATGGCCACCCTGACATGGGGGGCATGGGCGGCATGATGTAGTAGTTATCCGTTATTAGTTATTGGTTATCAGTGTTGATAATCACGCAACTACACCATAAAGATGAGTTATCCCGAATTTTTCTTCCATGAAAAATTCGGGATTTTTTTGTTATAAAACAAACGCTTTGGGCGCTCGGAATAGTGGTGGCATGGGATGGAGGACTGGAGGTATATTATTTTTCGGA
>JADLCC010000616.1 GCA_020847425.1 Saprospiraceae bacterium | reverse complement strand
TCGTCGTCTGCGACACATAATAAGAGGTATTACCCACCGATGCAGTCGATGGCGTCGGCGCTGTCGCATCGCCCGTCGGATCAGCCAACGACGTGTACCACAGCAGGTTGACGCCATTCGCCGTCAAAGGGGTTGCTACATCTCCCTGGCAGTATAAAACCGGCGAGGTTACTGTCGGCACGGGCGATTCCGGTAAAGCAGTGATGGTGGCGCTGCCATTCATATCCTCGACACAGCTCGCCCCTGTGTTATCCGTTACGACAACATTATAAGTGCCTGCCGTACTGAAATTTCCAAAATTCAGCGGATTGCCGTTGCCGACTACTGTGGCTACGGCAGGCGGCAAATCATTGAGGAATAAGTTATAGGTAAAACCAGGTTGTGAGCCCGAAAGACCGATTGGGAAGCCTGTGCCGCCATTTTCGCAGGTACTGCCGCCGCCGGTTACGTTGAACAGCTCCGGGCCCTGCACCACTTCAAAATTAAAAGTCGCTTTTAGGCGACAGGAGATGTTTGCAGGCACAGGACTCAGAATACCATACGCCACATAATTACCTACAAGAAGGGTCGTGTTCATGATAGTCAGCGTTGCCGTAGTGCCGCCACCTCCGAGACTGGCGAATGGCACGCTGCCCAGCAGGGTGCCGCCGGGAGCGGTATAAGGATCAGCCACCGCGGCAGGAAAAACCACGAAGTTGATACCAAAATTGGTCTCATTGTTGTCAGCCTGTGCCATGTTGGTCAGGCCGGTTACTGCAAAAGAGAAATCGCCGCCATTGCATACAAGACTCGGATTGGTGCTGCCGCTGAAAGTGGGACATATGGTATTACAACCCACTGCAGGGTTCAGCGTATAACTGATAGGATCTGCATTTTCGCAGCCGTTTGCGTCTGCAATAATGACATCGTAAGTGCCGCTGCCCAAATTGGACTGTGTAGAAGTAGTGTTCAAAGGATCTAAACCGCTACCATTCGCCGTACTCCATGTGTAAGTGTAACCACCTTGCCCGCCTTCAGTCATGGTGATACTGATCTCCCCATCATCATTGGCGCAGGAAGGATGCATAAGAGTAAAATCCGTTACAACCGGCACACCATCCGACACAAAAAACGTTGCCGTCGAGCCGGACAGGGTTATCGGACACCCGCTGGCTGCGGTCACCGAAACCAGCGAAAAGGTCGTTGTGAAATTCACAACCTCTGGGATAGCCGTGCCACTCACATAGTTTGGAATAGCCGGATAGTCAGTTGACAGCCCGTCTGTGTAATCAATGGTGTATAGGCCTGTGCTACCCGTGATCGTTACATTCAAGGGCGGCGTACCATCAGAGGTGTTGCCTTCCCCACAGAAACCACCGGCGCCGTTGATCGTAGCAGTAATATCCGGGCAGACCAGGGTAAAATTACTAATCGAAAAATCGTCAATACCAATGCCATCATCCGCACCGGTAGCATTGAAATCATTCCAGCGGAGGCAGAATGTGGCGCCAGGTAGAATGTTTAATCCAGCGATCGTACTACTTACAAGGGCGGAATGCAGCATCGAACCGCTACTGATAGCCTGGCCAGGATTGAAATAATCCAGCGCAGAGAAAGATGTCCACGTGCCGGCGCCATTGATGCCCGTAGTGCTTTGGTTATACTGGAACTGCACACCATCCGTTCGGGTGGCAGCACCGACGCGCCAGGTTTCCCCCGTATAAGTGACGGTGAAACTGGTAATTATTTTGTCGGTATTATTGGTAAAACAAACGCCAACCGTAGGTATCAACGAGCCGCTCCGTAAACCGCCGAAAGCACGTTCTGTATTGCCCGTAAGGCCGAAACTGTAAGTGTCGCCTCCATTGTCGGAGCCGGTTCCTGCTGTATATAGCGCATTTTGGTTGGCACCCGTTTCAGAAAATGCCCAGCCCGCCGGAACAGTACTGGAAGTACCGGTGTTGGCCAGGGTATTAAAATCCTGGGAATGGGTAAAGGCCGGGCCGGTAACGGAAATCTGGGCTTGCACAGCCGCCGAGTTGAAGAGTAGGATCAAGCCGGCAATACTAAGCGAGCAGCAAGTCTGGAAGGCAAATGCCAGGTGTAACTTTCTTTTCATGAGAAAATATTAAAAAATTGATTATAAAAAAATCGATCGGAATGCCAATATCATCAGCACTGTTCCAAACTGGAACAATTCATGCTGCAACCAATATGACTTCTTTGGAAAAGACCTGAAAGGGGCTTAAAAGCGCCCATCAACTATGCAGATCGATATGGAAAGCATGCCGAAGTGCGGCACTGCCAAAGCAGTCATGAGATTATATAAAAAGCAGATTAAAAGGAAATTTCCAGCAAATGTAAACATACTGGGCGAAACTGCCTATCCAATGTCGGGTTTCTGCCAAAAAATAATTGACAATTAACCTATCGGCAGCCTGCAACTTTACGACCTTTCGCCCTTTGTAAAAAATAACACATTTTTTACCGAAAAAAACCACCCAAACGGAAACTTTCTGCATCAAAACCGTTTTACAACAAGTTGATATTTTTTTCCAGCGTAATATCCGTATTTTTCGCCTGCAAAAAATAACCCGATTTGCACCCAAAACGCCACTGAAAGCGGCTAGAATAAACAAAAACAATAAAAATTGCCCATAAGGAGGGCAAATGCAATTCACTTTCCAGGCGTTCGGCTCATTCCTAACCCTGAAAATACAGGCAATGAACGGATTTCCATTGCTTTTTGCTTTTTGCTTTTTGCCTTTTTTTATACCCTCACTGCACTATGCGTCAGTTAAAGATTGCCCATAAAATAACCACGCGTGAAAGCCTTGCGCTGGACAAATACCTCAATGACATCGGTAAAATCCCGATGCTCACACCCGATGAGGAAGTCCGCCTTGCCCAACGCATTCGGGAAGGTGATCAGGATGCCCTGGATGATATGACCCGTGGCAACCTGCGCTTTGTCGTGTCCGTAGCCAAACAGTATCAAAATCAGGGGCTTAGTCTTTCCGACCTTATCAACGAAGGCAATGTCGGCCTGATCAAAGCCGCCCGCCGTTTCGACGAGACGAAGGGCTTCAAATTCATTTCCTATGCCGTCTGGTGGATCCGCCAGAGCATCCTGCAGGCTATTGTCGAAAACAGCCGTATCGTGCGGATGCCACTCAATAAAGTCGGCTCCTACAATAAAGTCAACGAGGCTTATATCCATTTTGTACAACAATTCGAACGCGAACCTACAGACGAGGAACTGGCCGAACTGCTCGAAATGACCCCGCGTGAAGTGCAAACGATGATGCGCAGCACGATCCGCCACGTATCGCTCGACGCCCCGCTCTCCAGCAGCGAAGATGGCGACTCGACCATGCTCGACGTGATGGTGCCCGAAAACGCCGATGATCCCGATTTCGACCTGATGGCCGAATCGCTCAAAGATGAAGTCGCACAAGGCATGAGCATCCTCTCTCCCCGCGAAGTGGAAGTCATCGCTTCTTACTACGGACTGAACGGCTACAAACCGCTCACCCTGGAGGAAATCGCCGAACTCTACGGCCTGACCCGCGAACGGGTGCGCCAGATCAAGGAACGCGCTATCCGCCGCCTGCGGAAGTCGTATAACCGGGAGGTGCTCCGCTCTTATTTGGGTTAGTTATTGGTTATTCGTTATTGGTTATTCGTTATTCGTGTTACAACTTTCGGCCTGATCTGATAGGGAAGCCAAGAGTTGTAACACTAATAACCAATAACGAATAACCAATAACTTATTTACCTTTGCGCCCGCTATGCTCAATTTATCCAATGTTTACGTCCAATATGGCAATCGGATCCTGCTGGACAGTGTCAATTTTGTGATCAAACCCGGCGAACGGGTGGGTCTTGTCGGCCGCAACGGCGCAGGCAAATCAACGTTATTGAAAATCATCGCCGGTGAAATGTCCCCGCACGAAGGCAACGTGGTGTGCCCGACACACTTTACCCTCGGATACCTGCACCAGGATATGCTGATCCCGATCGGCAAAACCGTGATCGAAGAAACGATGACGGCATTTTCCGAAATTCTGGAACTCGAAAAAGAACTCCACCGCATCGAACAGGAACTGACGGTACGGGAAGACTATGAAAGCGATGAATACAGCAAACTCATCGAACAGATGGGCGATATCACGGAGCACTTGCACCACATGGGCAGCGCCACCTCCGAAGCGGACGCTGAAAAAGTGCTCGGCGGCCTCGGCTTCGCTGCATCGGACGTCACCCGCCTGACCGACGAATTTAGCGGCGGCTGGAAAATGCGGATCGAACTGGCCAAAATGCTGCTGCGCCAGCCCGACTTGCTGCTGCTCGACGAACCGACCAACCACCTGGACATCGAGAGTATCCTCTGGCTCGAAAACTGGCTGGTCAATTACCCCGGTATGGTGATCGTCATCAGCCACGACCGGCGTTTCCTCGATGAGGTGACCAACCGCACCGCCGAAATCGTACTGGGTAAAATACACGACTACAAAGCCGCTTATTCCAAATACGTGGAACTCAGTTCCGACCGGCGCGAGCAAATGCAAAATGCCTACGAAAACCAGCAGCGCGTGATTGCCGACCGCGAACGCACCATCAACCGTTTTATGGCCAAAGCCACCAAAACCAAAATGGCGCAGTCGATGCAAAAGCAACTGGACAAAATGGAGCGCATCGAAATCGACGATACCGATACCTCTACCATGAAACTCCGCTTCCCCGATGCTCCGCGCAGCGGCGAAGTGGTGGCGGAAGCCGAAAACCTCAGCAAGCACTACGGCAAACTGAAAGTGCTGGAACACGTCAATTTCAAATTGTTGCGCGGCGAACGGGTCGCTTTCGTAGGTCAGAACGGCCAGGGCAAAACCACCCTCGCCAAAATGCTCATCGGTGTGGAAGCAGCCTCCTCAGGCAAGGCTACCCTGGGCCACAACATCAAAATAGGTTATTACGCACAAAATCAGGCCGAAACCCTCGACCCCAAACTGACACTCCTGCAAACGATGGAGAACAACTCGCCGGAAGAAATGCGCACGAAACTGCGCTCTATCCTCGGCGCGTTCCTGTTCAGCGGCCAGGATGTGGACAAAAGGGTGTCCGCACTTTCCGGCGGCGAACGCGCCCGCCTCGCCCTCGCTTGTATGCTGCTGCGCCCCTTCAACCTGCTGCTGCTCGACGAGCCGACGAATCACCTGGACATGTTGTCCAAAGACGTGCTCAAACAGGCCTTGCTCGATTACAACGGCACCCTGCTCGTGGTGAGCCACGACCGCGAATTCCTGTCCGACCTAACACACCGCACCATCGAATTCCGCGACCACCATTTGTACGAATACCTTGGCGATATCAACTATTTCCTCGAAAAAAGGAAACTGGACAATATGCGCGACGTGGAAAAACGCACCAAAACGGGTGGAAATGCCGCATCCGATCACGGTGTGGTCGTTTTGGGCAGCGAGGAAAAGAAAAACCTCCAGCGCATCGTGCAGAAACACGAAAAACGGATTGCAACCCTCGAATCCGAACTCGGTGTTTTTGAAAAACAAATGGAAGACCCCGAGTTCTATAACCGGGCCGAATCCAACGACAAAATCAAAAAATACAACAACCTGAAGGCGGAACTGGAAACGATTTACGCGGAGTGGGAAGCGGCGGTGGAGCAGTTGGGGTAGGGTTATCAGTTATCCGTTATTGGTTATCGGGGGGCGTTTTTGAAGTGTGCCATGCCGTATGTTTGCTGCCAAATACAGTCTGCTATGAAACCACTCATCGCCCTGCTCCTGCTCAGCACCAACCTTCGGGCCCAAAACACCCCCGGCACCCTGCTGTGGGAAGTGTCGCGGCAGGGCAGTCCATTCAAATCCTCTCTGTTTGGCACGTTCCATGAAGTAGAGCCTGCGTTTTTTGCCACGCTGAACAACACAATGGGCAAACTGGCATCTGCCGATGAGGTGTATGTGGAAGAATCCAGCACTGAGGCAACTCCTTCCCAGGCATTGTTCTCCAAACTCGGTACCTGGAACCAGGCCCGCTGGGACTCGCTGCTGGCGCCGGGTCAGCAAGTCATTTTCCGGGAATTTATCAGCAGGGCCGAACGCCCCGATTTTTACAAACTCCCGCCGCTGGTGCTGAACCGCGGCGTTTCTGGCATGTATTTCCTCGAATTTTGCCCTTCCGCCGACCGTCCATCGTATGAACTGATGGACACCTACATCGAACGGCTGGCCCGGCAGCATGGGAAGCCAGTGAGCAGCCTCGATCAGAACCAGGGCGATTTGCTCCTTCGGGCGGCCACCACGCGCTCGGCAACCCAGGATTCGATGTATGCCGGGTTTTGCGTCAATTTTATGCAAAAAATGCTGCAAGACGACACAAAAGACTGCGCCCTGCTGGACAAGTACAAACGATTTGAGGTTGATTATCAATTAGATACGGACCTGACGCAAACCGAAAACGTCTCTCCGTTGTTGATCGAACGCAACAATCAATGGACAGCTACGTTGGAAGCAGCCATGCGTACCCGTAGTTGTTTTGTGGCCGTTGGCCTGCGGCACTTGTTTTACAAGCAGGGGTTGATCGAACAATTGCGTTTGCGCGGTTTTTTGGTGACGCCTGTTGCGGCCGCGTGATTGCCCTGACAACCTATAAACTAATCATACGAATCATGGGTTAACGCCAATCAAGATCGCTAAGAATGAATTGAAATTGCCCCAACCCGGGTGTCATCCTGAGCGCAGCGAAGGATCTGGCCAAGTATGGAAAGTAATATTTGCACTTTTTCTTGGGCAGATCCTTCGCTGCGCTCAGGATGACACCCGGGTTGGGGCAATTTCAATCATATTTTGGCGATTTTGATTCGTGACTACCATTCATATTCACTAAATCAGCATTACTCCCAGTTCAAAACCACAGGCCCAAGCATGGCAGAAAACGCCAAGTGTTAAAACCCTGATAACCAATAACCAATAACGGATAACTAAACAATGTCCCGACCTAAAATATACGCCTTTCTCGCCGTACTTACGCTGTTCTTCCTCGGAGGACTCTACGTCCGCGAATACGCCTTCCTTTTCAATTCTATTGGTGTGAAAGGTCTCGTTGCCGGCTCCGTTTTGTTAGCGCTAGTGGTAGCCTGCGGCGGTTTATGGCTGGGTCGCGACCGCTTTACCCCCCTGAAACGGCACGTACCCGAAGTGCTGCTGATCCTGTTTTTCAGTGTGCTGTTTGCGCCGCTATTCGGCAGCCTGCTCAACCGGGCGTTCAGCCTGAAAGAGTACCATTCCTTTGAGTTCGTTTCCGAAGCGCCCTACTTCGCTTCCGGATACGGATTGCTGAAAGGTGAAAAAATAGAACCTACAGGTTATTTCCTGACGGTCCGGGAAAAAGGGCAGTTGCACCGCTTCAAATACAAAGGCCAGGCCTACTACCCGCTGACCAAACCGGGAGAGCGCGTTTTGCTGCCGGTGCGGCGGGGGATTTTTGGGGTGCGGGTCATGCTCCTTAAATAGTGTGAAGTCGATAGTGTGAAGTCAGGTGTACGTTACGGTGCGCTCTACGGTGTACGCTACTTTTGTCATCCTGACGGGATCCGTCCACGCTACGTGCGCGTTTCAACTCGGCTTACCCCTCGTAGAGTGGACGGATCCCGTCAGGATGACAAAAGTAGCGTACACCGTAGAGTATTCCGCGACATACACGTGGCGTACACCGTAGAGCGCACCGTAACGTACACCGTACTTCGCACTTCAGACTGTTGACTTCGGACTTTCCACGCACGTCGCGCTGAAAACTTCATACTTTTTTTAAGCGTAACTTGGAAAATTCTCACAACTTGAGTTACCTTTGCGTTCGCTTTTGGAAAAGGTGTGTCTATTCGTGCCGTTTTTCCATTGATTTTGAACGAGTTACAATAATTTTCAGTAAAATAACGGTATGCCTACTATTAATCAGCTTGTACGCAACAGCCGCGAAAAAGTGGAATACGCCAGCAAAAGCCGCGCGTTGAACTCTTGTCCGCAACGTCGTGGTGTTTGCACCCGTGTGTACACCACTACACCGAAGAAACCAAACTCTGCGCTGCGTAAAGTTGCCAAAGTGCGTTTGACCAACAGCATCGAGGTGATTGCCTACATTCCGGGCGAAGGCCACAACCTGCAGGAGCACTCCATCGTACTCGTGCGCGGCGGTCGTGTAAAAGACCTTCCGGGTGTACGTTACACCATTGTTCGGGGCGCACTCGACACAGCCGGTGTGAACAACCGCAAAAAGAGCCGTTCCAAATACGGTTCTAAGCGTCCGAAGAAATAATTTTATTTAATGATGAATGATGAATGATGAATGATGAATCTGCAAGATTCCATTCGTTGTTCGGGAATTCATCATTTATCATTCATCATTCATCATTATAGAAAATGCGTAAGCACAAACCGAAACCTCGAGTATTGGCCGCTGATCCGCGTTATAGCGATACGATGGTAACACGTTTCGTGAATAACCTGATGTGGGAGGGCAAGAAGAGCGTTGCATTTGGGATTTTTTACGATGCCTTAGACCTCGTAAAAACCCGCACCAACGAGGACGAGTTGCAAGTCTGGAAAAAAGCGTTGAACAACGTAATGCCACAAGTGGAAGTGCGCAGCCGCCGTATCGGTGGTGCAACTTTCCAGATTCCGACCGAACTCCCAGCCAACCGGAAGATCTCGATTGGCATGAAGTGGCTCATCAAATATGCACGCGCCCGCAGTGGTAAAGGCATGGCCGAAAAACTGGCTGCAGAAGTTATTGCTGCTGCAAAAGGTGAAGGCAGTGCCGTTAAAAAACGGGAAGACACCCATAAAATGGCTGAGGCGAACCGCGCCTTTGCACATTTCAGGACCTAATCGCGTTGCAGCGTATACCATTTCTTACCGTCGAGGTTGCCCCCGCCAGATTTATTTGGCAGGGCCAATTTTCGGCGGTATTGGTTTTTTAAGAGGACTGAAAATGAAAAAATCAATTTTATTCTTCAGAACTTTTAAACTGCCATATGCCGTATTGCCAAAATAACTTTTGACAGGCATACATTTTACCTTTCAGCACGATACTTTGTTTTGAATGATCGTATTGAAAGTCCCGAGTTGCACTTTTTTATTCATTCAATCACTCAATATCATAACAAGTCATGGCAAACGACCTCCGGTTCACCCGTAATATCGGTATTGCCGCTCACATTGACGCAGGTAAAACAACCACAACTGAGCGTATTCTCTACTACACCGGTGTAAACCACAAAATTGGTGAGGTACACGAAGGTGCAGCTACCATGGACTGGATGGAGCAGGAGCAGGAGCGTGGTATCACGATCACTTCTGCCGCGACCAAATGCCAGTGGAAAGTAGCCGACCAATTATTTGACTTCAATATCATCGATACTCCGGGTCACGTGGACTTTACCGTAGAGGTAAACCGCTCCCTGCGCGTATTGGACGGTCTGGTGTTTTTGTTTTCAGCAGTAGACGGCGTAGAGCCGCAGTCTGAAACCAACTGGCGCCTGGCTGATAACTATAAAGTGCCGCGTATCGCGTTCATCAACAAAATGGACCGCGCCGGTTCCGATTTTTTCATGTGTGTCACTGACATGAAAGCGAAACTGGGCGCCAACGCTATTCCATTGCAGGTGCCGATCGGCGCTGAACACAACTTCAAAGGTGTGGTCGACCTCGTAAGCGGAAAAGCCATTGTCTGGAATGAAGAAGACCACGGCATGTCTTTTACAGAAATTCCGGTTCCGGCAGATCTGGTGGATACCGTTTTTGAATACCGCCAGAAACTCATCGAAGAAGTTGCCGGCTACGACGACTCCTTGCTGGAAAAATTCTTCGAAGACCCGGAAAGCATCACCATCGAAGAAATGCGCGCCGCAATCCGCGCCGCTGTTATCGATATGAAAATGACTCCGGTCATGTGCGGTTCCGCTTTCAAAAACAAAGGCGTACAGGCTTGTCTGGATGCGGTTTGTTACTTCCTGCCTTCTCCTTTGGATAAAGAAAGCATCAAGGGTACCGATCCGAAAACAGAAAAAGAGATCACACGTCAACCCAATGTAAGCGAACCGTTTACTGCCCTGGCATTCAAAATCGCAACCGACCCCTTTGTAGGCCGTTTGTGCTTTATCCGGGTATATGCGGGTAAACTGGATGCAGGTTCTTATGTTCTGAATACCCGCACGGGCGATAAAGAACGTATCAGCCGCCTGTACCAGATGCACGCGAACAAGCAGAACCCGATCGACGCTGTTGAAGCGGGTGATATCTGCGCTGCAGTTGGTTTTAAAGACATTCGTACCGGCGATACGCTGTGCGACGTGGCACACCCGATCATTCTCGAATCGATGGTGTTCCCGGAACCCGTAATCGGTCTGGCTATCGAACCAAAAACACAAAAAGACCTGGACAGACTGGGTATGTCTCTCAACAAACTGGCTGAGGAAGACCCGACTTTCCGCGTGAAATACGACGAAGACACCAACCAGACGATCATTTCCGGTATGGGTGAATTGCACCTGGAGATCATCGTTGACCGTCTGCGTCGCGAATTCAAAGTAGAGTGCAACCAGGGCGCGCCCCAGGTAAACTACAAAGAGGCTTTGACGAAAATGACTACGCACCGCGAACGTTTGAAAAAACAATCGGGTGGTTCGGGTCTCTTCGCCGATATGGAATTTGAACTCGGCCCTGCTGATGAGGAATTCCTCAACAGCGACGAATTCAAAAGCGGCAAGAAAAAACTCCAGTTCGTATGGGCTATCGTGGGTGGTGCTATTGATAAAAACTATCAAAAGCCTATCGCCGACGGTTTCACACAAATGATGAACAACGGTATCCTCGCGGGCTATAACATCGACTCGATGAAAGTACGCGTACTCGATGGTGGCATGCACTCTGTCGACTCGAAACCGATCGCGTTCGAACTTTGTGCCAAAGAGGGTTTCCGTGCTGCTGCTCCGTCTACCAAACCGCAACTGATGGAACCTATGATGAAACTGGAAGTAATCACTCCGGAAGAATACGTAGGCCCGGTTATCGGCGACCTCAACCGTCGCCGTGGCCTTCCAAAAGGACAGGAAACGCGTATGGGCGGCGCTGTTGCCATCCAGGCTGAAGTACCACTGGCTGAAATGTTCGGCTACGTGACTTCCCTGCGTACCCTGACTTCCGGTCGCGCTTCTTCTACCATGGAATTCAGCCACTATGCTCCACCACCAGAAAGTGTGTCCAAAGCGGTGATTGAAAAAGCGAAAGGTGCGAAAGCCTAAGTTTTTGACGATAAAAGATTGATTTTCAATCTGATGGAATATAAAAAAGCCCGGTAACGCTGATGCGTTATCGGGCTTTTGCTTTGGAGGGATGAGGAATCAGGAATGAGGGATGAGGAATGAGGGATGCCGAGCGTGATGTCGGGCATCACGCTCGGCATCCCTCATCCCTCATCCCTCATTCCTCATTCCTAGTTCTTACTCATTCCACGCATTGCCAACCTCCGCCAAAGGCATACAACCAACATAAACTCCCGGCATAGGATCGTAACTCAGCACTTCCGTACCGATTTTTTGCGAAGTATAATAGCCGAGCAGCGTGAGTTCCTTTACCCTGCGAAAAAAAGGCGTCGCAGCAGCGGCAGCGAGTTGTATACCCCACATGGTGGGCGGTGATTTGGACGCTTCTTTGTCCAGTTTCAACAGCAATTCGTCTTGTTGCGCATCCGTGCACGCAGCGAATTTTTTTCCGAATTGCTGTAAACATGAAGCCTCGAAGGCTGTCAACCCGGCCACAAAGTCTTTTTGTTCCTCCGGGGCGAGCAGGTCTTTCAGCATTTTATCGATAAATTTATCAATGTGCAGGTCTTTGGCGCCGGGCGTCTTGGTGCGCGGCAGAATACGCTCGGAAATGGCGCCGATGGTATGCACTTGCTCCGGCGAAAGGAATACGGGTTTCCAGTTCAGGTGTTTGCCCGCCGAACAACTGATAAAAAGTTCGGACAAAGCGGCTGTTGAGACCGCGTAGCCCATGAAAAGGGCCGTTGTTTTTAATACTTCCCGTCTGTTCATATGAATGTTGAGACTGTTGAGGGTTGAGAATTGTTGAGGGTTGAGCAAGCATTGGTAGTTCTTGAATTGTACCTTCTTGTTCAAAACCACTTTGTGGGGGCTATAGTAAAATAATTTTGATCAAACTCTTTACAAGTCATTGATTATCAACACGAATAACAAATAACCAATAACTACCTACAACCGGTTGGCCTTAATCTCCTGGACGGCAAAATCAACTGCGCGGGCAGTCAGCGCCATATAGGTGATAGAAGGATTGACACAGGAGGAGGAGGTCATGCAGGCCCCGTCGGTGACGAATACATTGGGGACGGCATGCACCTGGTTTTGTGCGTTCAGGACCGATGTTTTGGGGTCTTTGCCCATACGCGCGGTACCCATTTCATGAATGCCTACGCCAATGGCGCCCATGCGATCGAAGGTGGTGACGTTTTTCAAACCCGCTTTTTCCAGCATTTCCGCAGCATCGTCCTTGATTTGTTTGCGCATGGACATTTCGTTGGTTTTAAACTCGCAATCGAACGCCAGCGTCGGCAGGCCCGCTTTGTCTTTCAGGTCGTGGTTGAGCGTAACCTTGTTTTCATGGTAAGGCAGGCATTCGCCGAAGCCCACGAGGGTCATGCCCCATCCGCCCGGCTGGAAGAGGTTTTCCTTAAAATCCGCGCCCATACCTTCTTTGTTGACGCCACCGCCCCAGTTGCCCCGGCTTCCGCCGCCCTGGTAGCCGTAGCCGCGCAGGAAATCGGGATGCTTCGTCTGGCCATTCAGGTTCCGGAAACGCGGGATGTAAATGCCATTGGGCCGGCGACCTTTGTAGTATTGGTCTTCAAAACCTTCGTAACTGCCCATAGCGCCGAGGCGGTAGTGGTGGTCCATGAGGTTGTGCCCGAGTTCGCCGCTGTCGTTGCCCATGCCGTTGGGGAAACGATCGGAGGTAGAATTCAGCAAAATAGCCGTAGAACCCAGTGTGGAAGCATTCAGGAAAATGACACGCGCAAAAAATTCCGTTGTTTCATGGGTGACGGTATCAACAGTTCTGACGCCCGTCGCTTTACCCGTTTTTGCGTCATAAATGATGGAATGCACGGCCGAATCCGGGCGAATGGTCAGGTTGCCCGTCGCGTCGGCCGCCGGCAAAGTCACGGCGTTGCTGCTGAAATAGGCCCCGAACGGACAGCCCCTCGAACAGCGGTTGCGGTACTGGCATTTGCCCCGGCCATTGATAGGTTCGGTCAGGTGCGCCACCCGCCCGATAGTGAGGTAACGTTCTTTAAATTCCTTTTCAATACGCGTTTTTACGTGTTTTTCGATACAATTCAACTCCATGGGTGGCAAAAAATGCCCGTCGGGCAAATGCGCCAGCCCCAGTTTTTCGCCGCTGATACCCACGTATTTTTCCACGTAGGTGTACCAGTTTTCGATGTCCTTGTAGCGAATGGGCCAGTCGACCCCGATGCCTTCCTTGGCATTGGCCTCGAAATCGAGGTCGCTCCAGCGGTAGCACTGTTTGCCCCAGAGCAGCGAGCGGCCGCCCACCTGGTCGCCGCGGATCCAGTCGAACCGTTTGATTTCGGTATAGGGATTTTCGATATCGTTGATATGGAAATGTTTGTTGGCTTCATTGATGAAGCCGCTCCGGGCTTGTATATGGTATTTCCGGTTGTCCTCGTACGTCAGACGGCCCCGGTGTTCAAAATCCCAGTGTTCGTGGTTCATGGTAGGGTAGTCCGTCACGTGGCGCACCATACGCCCGCGTTCGAGCACCAGCGTTTTGAAACCCTTTTCACAAAATTCCTTGGCAGCCCAGCCACCGCTGATGCCGGAACCGACGACGATGGCGTCGTAGGTTTGGCTTTCATTTATTTGTGTGATGAAATTTAGCATAATTTTAGTTTCACGTATGGATTCAAATGAAGCACAAACATGTGGAAATATCGCCAAAAAACAATATTTTAAAATACAATTCTGCTTTGTTTGTAAAATTAAAATTCCCTTCGCCGCTTTTTGAAACGTTATGGCTACGAACCGCCGGCCCGCCTACTGGTTAAAATTATGTTAGATATGGTTGACAGGGTTGTAAACCAGTTAAAAGGGTCAATAAATTGGGGCATTGTTCACCTTATTATGAAGTTTAAACTATGAAATATTTTTTTCCACTATTGTTTTTTGTCCAGTTTGCGCAAAGTATTCAAGCACAAGGGTTTCCATACGTTCTTACTGTGGATCAGGCAGCATATACACCGCTTGAAAATGCCATGACCAGCAAGTTTTTGCTGATTTTAGCGGGCCGATGATCGGTTTTATGGATCAATATAACTTTGCAAATGATGTATTTCAAAATCTGTATTATCTCACAGGGCCAATTGATCATCCGTCCATACAATCCATTAATATGATTAATATAGACACGCTGTATAATACATTAAATGAGGCTCCCGACAGCGGGCTCGTTTACAGGTTTAGCCAGGTAGTTGCTGTGGAAGATCCTGCGAAACCTGCGCACATTGTACAGGTGTACCCTTCACCGGTACAGGATATACTGACGATAAAAATGGAAGACCAACCAGAGACGCAGGGGCTTTATACCATTACCGATCCATCAGGCAGAGCCCTTCGGAGTGGTAACATCACAACGGAGCAGACTCAGGTAAATGTTTCGGGATTGCCGGGCGGTATGTACTTCGTGCAGGTTGTTTCCAGGGCCGGCATTGCCGAAACACGAAAGGTTTGGAAAGAATAGGAACGACTCCTGTTCATAAAAAAGGAGCCACCCCGCGAACGGGATGGCTCCTTATATTTTTCGGCCAATAGCCTCGCTTACAGCGAAATGTGTTTAAAACCAGTTACTGTCAGCTCTTTATCAAGGCTTTTCAGGTACTGATCGACGGTTACGTCGTTGTTTTTAACAAATTTCTGGCTCAGCAGGGTGCTTTCCTGGAAGAACTTGTTCAGACGACCAAGTGCAATTTTTTCCAGCATTTCTTCCGCTTTACCTTCATTGCGTGCCAGTTCCTTGCCGATTTCGATTTCTTTTTCGACAATTTTCGGATCCACATCGTCGCGGCTCACGGAAACCGGATTCATGGCGGCAATCTGCATGGCTACATCACGTCCGGCCTGTTCGAATGCATTATCGCTTTTGTTGAAAGCGACCAGTACCGAACGTTTGTTGTTGGAGTGGTTGTAAGTCAGGATTTGCGCGCCGGTCAGCGGTTCGTAGCGGCTCAGTTCGATTTTTTCACCGATGATACCGTTCTGTTCGCCCACTTTTTCAGCGATGGTTACGCTGCCTTCGTAAGGCAGTGCAAGCAATGCTTCCAGTGTTGCCGGAAAATTTTCGAGCGCGATCTGGGCAATTTTATTGGTCATCGCCACAAAATTGGCGTTGATAGCAACGAAGTCGGTTTCGCAGTTCAGCGACAGCACAACGCCACGTGTTTGGTCGGCATTGGTGATGGCCACTACAACGCCTTCTTTCGCTTCGCGTTCTTCGCGTTTAGCGGCTTTGGCGATCCCTTTTTTACGCAGCCAATCCTGAGCGGCTTCAAAGTCGCCATTGGATTCTTCCAGGGCTTTTTTGCAATCCATCATACCTGCGCCGGTCAGTTCGCGCAATTTCTGGATATCTGCTACAGCAATTTTTACCATTGTATTTGGAATGAATTGATGTTGAAAATGATGTTGATTTCTGTGTTTTGGTGTTTTAGTATTTTTGTGTTTTAGTGGGTACATTGCCCAAAAGGAAAGGACAGTACCAGACCTCAAGCGAAGCACTACTAAAACACAAAAAAACTAAAACACCAAAACACTTATACTTTACGCTTCAGCGGTTTCTTTCTCCTCACCTTTCATGGCTTTGCGTTCTTCCAGTCCTTCACGGATGGCGTCAACCAGGTAGTTGGTGATGAAGTAGATGGCTTTGGAAGCGTCGTCATTGCTGGGGATTGCGTAGTCCACCAGGGTTGGGTCGGAGTTTGTATCGACCATACCGAAGGTTTTTACGCCCAGTTTTTTGGCTTCCGCCAAAGCCAGGTGCTCGTGGTGGATATCCACGATAAACACAGCCGAAGGAAGGCGGTTGAGCTGTTCGATACCACCGAGGTGCTTCGACATTTTCGCGTGTTCGCGGCTCAGGGTGAGGCGTTCTTTCTTCGTGATGCTGGTCAGCGTTGTGTCGCCGAGCATCCGTTCGATGCTCTGCATTTTTTTTACCGATTTGCGGATCGTCATGAAGTTGGTCATCATACCACCCAGCCAGCGTTCCGTTACGAAAGGCATACCGACACTTTCGGCTGCTTTTTGTACGATCACACGGGCCTGTTTTTTGGTGGCCACGAACATGATTTTTTTGCCGCTTTTCGCCATGGCTTTCATAGCGAGGGCCGAGCGCTCCAGCATTTCTGCCGTGCGGTTCAGGTCGATGATGTGGATCCCTTTGTGCTCCATAAAGATGTACGGAGTCATCTTTGGGTTCCACTTTTTGCGCAGGTGACCGAAATGGCAACCGGCATCGAGCAATTCTTTATAGGTGGGCTTTTGCATTGTTCAAAAGCGTTTTTTAAATAGTTATGAGTATAAGTTATAAGTTGTGAGTTATGAGTTATGAGTTTTACGTGGTAACGCTTGGTTATTTCTTGTAAGTGGCAAGCGTGACCACGTAAAACTCATGACTCATAACTATAAACTCATAACTATTTTTATCGTTTGGAGAACTGGAAGCGTTTGCGGGCTTTTGGTTGACCGTATTTCTTACGTTCTACGGCACGGCTGTCGCGCGTGAGGAATTTCCGTGCTTTCAGCGGCTTGCGGAATTCTTCATTGAGTTTGACCAGTGCGCGGCTGAGGCCCATCCGTACGGCTTCGGCCTGGCCTTTGTAGCCACCACCGTGTACGGTTACTTTCAGGTCGTAAATGTTTTCAACACCCACCACGCCGAACGGATCGGTTACGTTGTGCTGAACATGCTGCTGTGGGAAGTACTCACGGTAATCTTTACCATTCACCGTGACTTTGCCTTCTCCTTTCATCAGATAGACGCGGGCAACAGCAGTTTTGCGGCGGCCCACAGCGTTTATCATTTCCATATTTCTGATTTGAAGATGTGAGTTGTGAATTGTGAGTGCTGAGTTGTGAGTGGTGGGTTGTGAGTGATTGGGTACAACTCATAACTTATAACTCATAACTCTTAACTCAGAATTTGATTGCTTCCGGTTTCTGTGCTACGTGCGGGTGTTCGGTACCTGTGTAAACGAACATTTTTTTGATCATTGCCCGACCCAGTTTGGTCTTTGGCAACATTCCTTTCACTGCGCGTTCGATGATGCGCTCGGGGAATTTGACCACCATTTCTGCCGCTACCACTTCTTTCAGACCGCCGGGGTGCAAAGAGTAGTCTTTGTAAATTTTTTGTTCCCATTTGTGGCCGGTGAACCGCACTTTTTCAGCGTTGATCACGATCACATAATCGCCTGTATCGGCGTGGGGAGTGTAAGACGGCTTGTTTTTGCCGCGCAGGATAGAAGCAATCTCGGTGCAAATACGGCCAGTTACCTGGTTTTCCGCATCCACAACGTACCACTTGCGTTCCGCTTTGTCAGCACTGACGGATTCCGTCCGATAGCTTAGCGTATTCATTGTCAATTGTTAATGATAAAAAGTTCAAGTTTGGATGTTTGAATGCCAACATGCAAGTGCTGTAATCGCTCTTTCGCACCACCGGAATTCAAAACTGAAATCCCTCTTTTTTCAAAAGGCCCGCAAAGGTAGAAAGCGCATTTCGGCTATGCAAGCAATTGTCAGAAATTTTCTCCGATATTTTTCATAAAACGTTGATAATGAGCGGAAATATGGCACAGCGGGAAAATGTTAATGTTTTAGAGTGTGTGCTTTTATGGCTGATTATCAACGACTTATGTGAAAATCGCAAATCAAAAAAAAAGTCCCGAACTTCCACAAAGGGAAATTCGGGATATATTTATTCAGGTCGAAATCAGTCTGATCTATTTTTACATAAATGCCTGATCATGCACCCTGATAACGAATAGTCTATACTAATAACCAACTCAGAGTCCAAACACCTTTTGAATATCCGCCACGGCATCCAGTTTTTCCCAGGTAAAGGTTTCTACTTCGGTAGGTTTGGCCTGGCCGTTCACGCCGATGTTTACCGTTTTTTTGCCTGGAGTGCGGCCGAAATGCCCGTATGCTGCCGTTTCGGAGAAAATCGGGTTTTTCAAACC
>JADLCC010000615.1 GCA_020847425.1 Saprospiraceae bacterium | reverse complement strand
GCCCAAGGTATGGTGATATACCTTGGGCGAAGCGCCCTAAACACTAAACACTAAACACTAAACCCTAAACACCATCATCAGACAAGGTCCACAATCGTGACGCCATCGCCCCCATTTTCCTGCTCCGGGTGGTACACATTTCCAATATTGCTACCGTATTCCCGCAGTTTCTGGCGGACAACCTTCCGCAAAATTCCGTCGCCTTTTCCGTGCAAAATGCGGAGACTGGACGCATTGGAAAGCAAGGCATTATCCACAAATTTTTCCAGGACACGCATGGCTTCGTCTTTACTCATGCCGCGCAGGTCGATTTTGGCATCGAACAGAGCAGCCTGTTGCAGGTCGGTGTTGCTGATAGAGGCAACTTGTTTGATCGGTTCAGCAACGGGCAGCAGATCGCGCAAAGGCGCATGAACTTTCATACCCCCCATGTGAATGGTCGCTTTTTGCCCTTTGATGGTTTCGATACGGCCGGTTGCGCCGCCGGCGCGCAGCCGCACAAAATCACCTTCAGCCAGCGGGCGGCTGGATGCCGAAGGAAGATTTTGTTCCTCCAGTTTGATCACCTCTGCATTCACATCGTCCACCTGGCGGGCTTTTTCAGACCTTTCCTGCCGCAGTTGCGCGCTGATCTGCTGTGCTTTTTCCAGGTTCCGCTCGTCTTTTAATTGGCGGATCAGGCGGTCAACTTCGCGGCTAGCATTGCTGCTTTGGCGCAGTTCCTGTTCCTTTTGGTCGAGCTTCAGGCGTTTCCGCTTCACATCGAGGTCGTGTTGCAGGGCGTCATACGATTTGATCAACCTTTCTAGTGACTGTTCTTTTTCGTTGACAGAGCGGAGTTTTTCTTCCAGTTCCTGTTTTTCCCGCTGTAATTCAATCAGGATATCGTCCACAGCCGTTTCGGAGCCTGTTCTGTTGCGGGCATAGCCGATGAGGTCTTTGGAAAGGCCGCTTTTTTCAGCAATTTCGAAGGCATAACTGCTGCCCGGTCTGCCTACTTTAAGTTCGTAGGTTGGCGAAAGCGTATCCTTGTCGAAGTGCATATTGCCGTTCAGGATGCCTGGATTCCGGAAAGCGAAAACTTTCAAATTGGAATAGTGCGTAGTGATAACTGCGTATACGCCCTTGCGGTGCAGTTGGCGCAGTATGGCTTCCGCTATGGCGCCACCTGGTTTAGGGTCGGTACCGCTACCCATTTCATCGATGAGTACCAGCGTCTGCGGGGTGGCTTTTTCCAAAAATACGCGTGCGTTTTGCAGGCGCGACGAATAAGTACTCAGGTCGTCGTCGAGGCTTTGCTGGTCGCCGATGTCTGCAAAAATCTGTTGAAAAATGCCAATCTCACTCAGTTCATGTACCGGTATCAGCAGGCCACTTTGCAGCATCATTTGCATCAGGCCGACCGATTTCATGGCTACCGACTTGCCGCCTGCGTTGGGGCCTGAAAGAATAAGAATATGATTTTCAGAATTCAGGCGCAATTCAAAATGCACCGTTTTACGGCCCTGAGCCTTGTTTTTCAGGTACAAAAGCGGGTGATATCCTTTTTTTATGCCGATGACCGGTTTTTCTTTCAAAATAGGCATGCCAGCCCGCATGGAAATGGCAAGGCGGGCCTTGGCCTGAATCACGTCAAAACGCACCAGAACATCCAGATACTGCCGGATGACCGGGCTGTAAGGGCGAATGGTTTGACTCAGGTCGCGCAGAATGCGGAATATTTCGCGGCGTTCATCCTGTTCCAGGTCGAACAAGTCGTTGTTGATTTCAATGACAGCCTCGGGCTCTATGAAAGCCGTGCGGCCCGTTTCCGATTCGTCGTGGATAATACCCCTGATTTTGCGTTTGTGTTCGGAAGGCACACAAAGCACCCGCCGGTGGTTGCGGAAACTTTCCGGGGTATCGGCAAGCATACCTTTTGAGCGGTATTCTTGAATAATTTGTCTGAAACGGCCATCCAGTTCCTTTACTTTTTGCTGCATGTCCCGGCGGATGCGCTGGAGTTCCGGTGAGGCATCAGGGCGGATTTCTCCTTTGTCATCAAAAACGGCAGCGATGGCTTTTGCCAGGCCTTCATCGTACGAAATCGGCCGGATGAGGTCGTATAGTTTTGGGTAAATTTCCTTTTTAGCCCCGCCTGCGAAGTATTTAAAAATATCGCGCATACCGGATAAGATCCGCAGAATACCCTGAAAAGACTCCGACTGAAGGGTGTACCCATCAATATCGAGCATTTTCAAGTCATCGGTAATATCCGGAAACGACTCGATCGGGAACCTGTCGTTTTTTTCCAGCGCCAGTTTGAATTCCCGCACTTCCCGCAAAGCGAGGTCGATGGTATTGAAGTCAGTGAAGGGGCTTAACTGGCGCAGCCATTCGCCTGCCATAGGTGTAAGTGCTTCTTTTTCAAGCAGATCGAGCACTTTATCAAACTCTAATTTACGAAATACGTCTTTCGGTTCAAACTGCATAATCCTTTGTTTTTTATCCCAAGCAACCTCTGTCCGCTCGAATAGTCGATGTAAAGTTACAGCCCCGAAACAAAACCAGCCGCAGGAAGTTCCAATCAAGCGAAATTTTTGCTTTTGAAATGTGGCCACAGTCTGGTTTTATGCATTCCTGGCGGCTTTGTTGCTCTTTTGCATATTGCTCCTTGCCATTTGTTTTTGTTTCAAACATTTGTCAAGTGCAGACATTTTTTTTTATAACAGACGTAGAGAGCAAACATTTGAATAAGTTTGCCGCTTATTTTACAAAACAATTAAAAATTACCAGCCTTATGCTAAAAAGACTACTTTTTGCATCCTTTTCTTCCCTTCTTTTAACATCCGCCTTCTCACAAGGTACCGTTATCTCACAGGAAAATTTCAACAGCGGCACTACCCTACCTGCCGGCTGGAGTCAAACTACCCTCGCAACAGATGGCGGCTGGATCATTGGAGATCCGGAAGCACTTAGTTCAGATGCTTTCGCTATTGCGCCGAACGATGGTAACGCAATCGTTACCAATGACGACGGCTGCGACTGTGACAAAAGCGCCGACGTTCTGACGCTTCCTGCTATGAACATGACAGCGTTAACATCCGCTTACCTGTTGTTCGATCTGTATTACATCAATGGAGCGTATCAAGGCAACCAGGAAAGCTTTGAACTGAAGGCTTCTGTTGACAATGGTACGACCTGGACAACTGTCAAGTCTTTTGATGGCGCAGGTGATTGGCGTACAGAAGCAATTGACATTAGTTCATTTGCAGGTTCAGCCAGTGTGACGTTCTCTTTTACGTACAACGATGGAACCGGATGGAATTACGGCGCCGCACTCGACAACATCAGATTTGTGGAGCCTGATGCAGTGCTGAGGGCTTCGCTTGCCTATGCTGTTGCAGGTCGTTATGTAGATGCTATTCCTGCCGTATTGCCTTTCTACGACAAATTCTGGGTAGGCCAGCACTTTTCGGTTGAAGGATCTATTTCAAACGACGGCTTTGTACCTATTACGTCGTTCACCGCCACCTGGACACAAGGAGCACAAACTGCTAGCCAGACCTACAGCGATCTGGATATTCCTTTTACAAAAACGTATGAATTCGTACTCGATTTGCCGGCCATTGAAGCAGGCGCGAACAACGACGATTACACGATTACTATTTCAAATATTAACGGCGGTCAGGACAATGATGCTACTGACAACAGCGAATCCGTTAATGTTAACGTGGAAGGCGTAGAGCCTGTTGCCGGCCGCAAGGTTGTTTTGGAAGAAGGTACCGGCACATGGTGCCAATGGTGCCCCAGGGGCGACGTTATGATGGATTTCATGGCGGAAAACTACCCTACCCTTGCCATTCCAATTGCTGTACACAATGCCGACCCGATGAAAGTAACGGTGTATGACACCGGTATGGGTGGTCTTATTTCCGGTTACCCAAGCGGCTTGGTTGACCGTGCGGACGGAGAATACGACCCGCTTGAATTTGAAAAACAGATGATCGAACGTTTGCTGATTCCGCCTACGGTTTCCGTTGAACACAACGTTGGCTACAATGCAACAACGCGCCAAATCACTGTAGAAAGCCACCTGCACTTTTTGCAGCAAATGAACGGCGATTTCAGGATTGCCATGGTTATCACAGAAGATGAAGTAACCGGTATCACGAGCACCTGGAGACAATCCAATGCCTACGCAGGTGGAGCCAACGGCCCAATGGGCGGATACGAAAGTCTGCCGGGTTTGGTACCTGCCAATCAAATGGTATATGACCACGTTGCCCGTACGATTTTCAATAGCTTCACAGGCGCAGCCGGTAGCGTGCCCGCTACCAACCCTGCCGGATCGACCCTGAGTTTCACCAGCACTTACACGCACCCTGTTGCACAGGAAGTAGGTAAAATGCACGCGATCACTATGCTGATCAATAATGCGACAGGTGAAATTGTAAATGCGGAACAAACTGCCGTTCCTTTTACAATTACTGCTACCAACGAGCCTGCAAAAGAAGCAGTTACAGTAGATGTTTACCCTAACCCGGTTTCAGACGTCGCTACTGTTGCGCTGAATTTGAAAGAACAGGCAGACGTTCAATTGCGCCTGGCTGATGTTACAGGTAAAATCGTTTATGAAGCGAATATGGGTAAACTGGCCGGCGAGCACAAATTGCCGATTCGTTTGCAACACCTGAATGCCGGCACTTATATGCTGACGGTAAATACAGGCGCTGAAGTAACGACCAAACCTGTAATGGTGGTAAGATAAATCATTGGACGGTAGTCCATCCGTCAGATGATTATTAGTGGGTGTCTTTTGAGGTTGATGAAGGTTGATAAGGGTTGATAAGGGTTGATAATAGCCGCTCAATGAAGCGATTTTCCCATTTTTGAGGAACTATTATAAACCTTTATAAACCTTTATCAACCTTCATCAACCCCAAAAGACGCCCACTTTATTTTTATAAAAATGCGTCCTTTGCATCCATGAAACTTTATGTAATTGCTGGAGAAGCCTCCGGCGACCTGCACGGCTCCAACCTGCTCAAGGCGCTTTTTAAGATGCAACCCGATTTAAAATGCCGCGTTTGGGGAGGAGATATGATGCAATCTGCCGGCGGCGAGTTGGCCAAACACTACCGGGATCTGGCATTTATGGGTTTTGCGGAGGTGATTATGAACCTGCGGACCATTGTGCGCAATATCGCTTTTTGCAAAGCCGATATCCTGGCGTTTCAACCAGATGCGCTGGTATTGATCGACTATCCGGGCTTCAATCTGCGCATAGCAAAATGGGCGAAACGCCAAGGTATCCGGGTAATCTATTACATCTCGCCGCAAATATGGGCCTGGCACCAGTCGAGGGTGTATGACATCAAGCGGGACGTGGATAAAATGCTCGTAATATTACCCTTTGAGCAGGCTTTTTTCGGAAAATACGGCATGGACGTCGAATACGTGGGGCACCCTTTGCTCGACGCTTTACAGCAACATACTGACCTGAATCCGGACGTAACGGCTTCTTCCAGAGTCATTGCATTGTTGCCCGGCAGCAGGCGACAGGAGGTGCAACGCATATTGCCTGAAATGCTGGCTGTAACGAAAGATTTTCCTGATTATCAATTTATTATTGCCGGCGCAACCTCACTGCCAGCGTCGTATTACAGAACTTTTTTAACGGATTATCCACAGGTTCAACTCGTCATCGGAGACGCCTATGGGGTATTGCAAAAAGCGCATGCGGCTCTGGTAAAATCTGGCACTTCAACCCTTGAAACGGCGTTGTTCGGTGTACCTCAGGTGGTCTGTTATGCAGGTAATGCACTTTCTTACCAAATTGCACGGCGCCTGGTGAAAGTGAAATACATTTCACTGGTCAATCTGATTATGGACAGACCTTTGGTGCGCGAACTGATTCAACACGAATTGAACAGGGAAAATTTAAAAATGGCGCTTGCTGATATCCTGCGCCCTGAAAAAAGAATGGAGATCCATTCGGGTTATACGGCATTGCGACACCTGCTGGGCGACGGCGGCGCTTCACGCAAGAGCGCAGAAGCCATTGTTGGATATCTAAAACATTGAAGGCATTAAATTAAAAGCACTAACCAGTTAAAGTCAATAAAACACCATGCGCATTGCCTTACTCGGAGCCGGGCATCTCGGCAAAATTCACTTAAAATGTATTCAGGCTACCAGCTGCTGGGATCTCGCCGGTTTTTATGAGCTGGATGATGCCAATGCCGCTTCAGCCGAAACGCAGTATGGCGCAAAACGTTACCATGCCCTGGAAGATCTTTTCCGGGAAGTGGATGCCGTTGACATCGTCACCCCCACCCCGACGCATTTTAACCTGGCTGCTCAAGCCATGCGGGCAGGCAAACATGTTTTTATTGAAAAACCCGTAACCCAAACCGTTGAAGAAAGCAAAAAACTATTGCAACTTGCTGAAAAACAAGGTGTTAAAGTACAGGTAGGGCATGTGGAGCGCTTCAACCCTGCATTTACTGCATTGCATGGAATGACCCTGAATCCGATGTTCATAGAAGGACACCGCCTGTCTGTTTTTCAACCCCGGGGAACGGACGTTTCTGTTATTCTCGACCTGATGATCCACGACCTGGACCTGATCCTTCACCTGATCAAATCTACCGTTACAAAAGTGAGTGCCAGCGGCGTTGCCGTCCTCAGCCACACGCCAGATATTGCGAATGCGCGTATTGAATTTGCCAATGGTGCTGTGGCAAATCTTACTGCCAGCCGGATTTCGCTCAAACAAATGCGGAAAATGCGCATTTTTCAGCCCGACCATTACCTGAGTCTCGATTTTCTGGAGAAAAATGCCCAGATTGTGCGGCTTTTTGAACAAGATGCTGCAGACCTCCCGCCACAGGACCAATTGATGGAATTTGAAACCAACCTCGGTAAAAAATGGCTGCAATTACAAATGCCGGAAACGGCGCCCGTCAACGCAATACAGCGGGAACTGGAGACTTTTCACGATGCTATTCAGCAGAATATTGATCCGGTAGTGACCCTGAAAGACGGCGCGGAAGCACTAAAACTTGCGCACCGTATCCTGAAAGAAATTGCAGTTGGTCAGGATCAGTATTTGAGAAAGGGTTTGATGGTTTGAGGTGGTAGATCAAGCCTTGAGTTACCACCTCAAACCAACAAACCCTTCAAACCATCAAACCCTCCTATGAACCCAAACGCCAATC
>JADLCC010000614.1 GCA_020847425.1 Saprospiraceae bacterium | reverse complement strand
GCGACCGACTGGCAGGTGGGTAGTGCGGACAACTGGCTGCCATTCCACAATACATACCATTCGTGCCAGGGATAGCCGCAGGCTTCGTAGCCGATGGAAAGGATCATCAGCGAAGTGTAGCCTTTCAGTCCGCGGGCGCCCTGTTCGATGTTGCGCAGGTAAACGGACCCTTCACTCTGGATAGTCGTCGACACCTTGCTGGAAACAGCGCCATTGCGCACCGCCCGTATTTCAAAACTGTATTCCGGGAGGTCATCAGGCGTGTTTCGCACCGATTTGAGTACGCCGGCCACAAAACGGGTATCGCCGGTGGCGGCAGGCGGCATTATGGAAAGCAGGCCGCCCCAGACAAATCCGTTCGATTTTCCGTTGTTCCATTGTATTTTGTACCAGGGCAAGGTAAGGCCGTTGAGGGTAGCCGTTTCGGTACTGACTTCCGAAATCACAACTTCCTGACCGGCAGTGAGTTGTGCGACAGTTTCGGCATCAGTGGAAGGCCGGCTGCGCACGTTGATTTTATCGCCGAAAATGGCGGCGGTGTCATTGGGCGACCATTGGAAAAGGAAGTTTTGCTGGGCTGAAAGTGCGCTCAGGCAAAAAAAGAAGCAAAAAAGCAGGCTGTGCCGGTTTAAATAATTCATATGTTTTCAGTTATTTATGTGAATCATTCCTCATTCCTCATTCCTCATTCCTCATTCCTCATTCCTCATCCCTCATTCCTCATCCCTGTAATTATTTCTTTTACCCCAAAAGTGCGCTCCCCCCGTTCCGTCAGCACCCGCAACTGCCCTGAATCGGTGACACCCAGAATAATACCTGCAAAAACCTGATCGGTGGCGGTTTCGCGGAAAATCGATTCCACGCCACGCCGGTACAGCAGGGCTTCGTAAGCAGATTGGATGGCGTCATAGCGCCCGGCTTTTAATTGCAGGTAGCGTTGTTCGAGGCGTTCAAAAAGCAGTCCGTCTAATTCTTCAAGGTTGAAATCTCTTCCGAACGCCAGGGCCAGGGAAGTAGGATTGGGCAATGCAGCGTCGAATTCCAATTGATTGACATTCAATCCGATACCAACGATAGCAGACTGGATGGCTGTGCCTGAAATACTGTTTTGGATCAGGATACCTGCCGTTTTCCGGTCGCCGATATAAAGGTCGTTGGGCCATTTTATCCGAACGGGGACCGAGTTGGGTTGCAGGCTGTTCACAGTATCGTGCAGCGCCAGGGCCACCGCCATGCTGAGCTGGAATTGAGACCTGATGTGGAGCCAGTCGGGGTACAATATCACGCTGAAAGTCAGGTTTTTACCGGCGGCGCTTTCCCAGCGGCTGCCAAATTGGCCGCGACCGGCTGACTGCGTGTCAGCCCGGATGACTGTTCCTTCGGCTGGCTTGCTTTTTGAGTTACTATTTCCAGCCTGAAATACCGCAGCGGCGAGTAATTCGGCGGCATAATCGTTCGTTGACGACAATTCGTCGAAACGGAGGTAAACTTTTCCGATAAAAAGGGTGTTTGCCATGTGTTTCGTATGAATTACAAATACAAACTGCGCTGGAAATGCGTTTAGGTTCAGGTTGGTAGGAAATGCGATTCGCCGTACCTTTATGCCGTTTTAAACGCCTTACATCCAGGTCCGAACAAATTAGACCGCAAACAACTCATATTTTTCACTCAATTATTCATTTTGCTCATTTTGAATTTGACAGCATCACGGCGTGTAAAAGTAAAAGCACCGCTCCTCGAAGAACTAAATCACCTTATCATAGAAGGAATTCGCGATAAAAAAGGCAAAAATATCATTCAACTGGATCTTCGCAACCTGGGTGATGCTCCTACCGATTTTTTTATCATTTGTGAAGGCGATTCCAATACGCATGTCAAGGCAATCAGCGATAGCATTTATAAAAAAGTAAAGGACGAACTCCAAACTGCGCCCACCCATACGGAGGGCTCTACGAATGCCAAGTGGATCCTGATGGATTACTTCAATACTGTTGTACACGTTTTTTACCCAGAAACGCGGGAATTCTACGATATTGAAAACCTCTGGAGTGACGCTGAAATCACTGAATTCGGTGAAGTGTAATTGAAAAAGCAAAAGGCAAAAAGCAAAAGGCAATTTGATCCTTTCAACGGAAACCTTGCTTTTGATGAAACGCCCGTTTTAACAATACAAAAAATCAACAGCGCTTTTTTCTACAACCACAAAGCGCCGAACAAAAAAATATATGGAACAGGAAGAAAAAAAACGCTCTAAACGCGAGGATGACAACGAAAATCCCCGGCGAAATGATGAAGGTGGCGGCGACGGAATGCCCCGCTTCAGTTTTACCTGGATTTATGTGTTGGTAGGTCTTGCGCTGCTGGGCCTGCAAATGTCCAAAATGATGGGCGCTTCGCGCAAGGCGGACTGGTCGGATTTCGACCGCTGGGCACACAAAAACCAGATCGACCGCCTCGTCGTCGTGAACAACGAGGAGGCCTACATTTATATTCAGAAAGATTCGCTCGGTTTTGGTGAACACAAGGACATCAAATCGGAACCGAATAAATTCAATGCCGACCAGCCGCATTACATCATGAATATCGGTAAACCCGAAGTGATGGAACCCAAACTGGCAAAATTGAATGAAGCGCTCCTTAAAGAAAAGAAACTGCCGATCATCGCCGAATACGACCCCCGTACCAACTGGACGGCTACGGTGCTGACTTATTTGTTGCCGCTACTGCTTTTTGTCGGCCTCTGGTTGTTCATCCTGCGCCGCATGGGCGGTGGAGCGGGCGGCCCGGGTTCACAAATATTCAATATCGGCAAATCGAAAGCCACCCTGTTCGACAACAGCACCAAAGTGAACATCACTTTTGCGGATGTTGCGGGCCTCGATGAAGCCAAAGAAGAGGTAATGGAAGTGGTGGATTTCCTGAAAAATCCGAAAAAATACACGACCCTGGGTGGTAAAATCCCCAAAGGTGTACTGCTGGTAGGACCTCCTGGTACCGGTAAAACCCTGCTGGCGAAAGCCGTGGCGGGTGAAGCCGGCGCGCCGTTTTTCTCTATTTCCGGCTCCGATTTCGTGGAAATGTTTGTTGGTGTCGGCGCTTCCCGCGTCCGCGACCTGTTCAAACAAGCCCGCGAAAAAGCCCCCTGTATCATCTTTATCGATGAAATCGACGCCATCGGCCGCGCACGTGGCCGCGGCGCTATCCAGGGCGGCAACGACGAACGTGAAAATACGCTGAACCAGTTGCTGGTGGAAATGGACGGCTTCCCGACTGACAAAGGTGTCATCATTATGGCCGCTACCAACCGTCCCGACATCCTCGACCAAGCTTTGATGCGCCCGGGCCGTTTCGACCGCCAGATCGGCATCGGCCGCCCCGACCTCAAAGGCCGCGCACAGATTTTCGAGGTGCACATGAAAACCATCAAAACCGCACCGGAGGTGACAGCCAATCAACTGGCTGAAATGACGCCGGGTTTTGTGGGCGCCGACATCGCCAATATCTGCAACGAAGCGGCGCTGATCGCAGCACGCCGGGGCAAAAAAGCGGTGGATATCGACGATTTCAACTACGCCCTCGATAAAGTCATCGGCGGTCTGGAAAAGAAAAACAAGATCATCAGCCCGGAAGAAAAGCAGATTATCGCTTACCACGAGGCTGGTCACGCTATTTGCGGCTGGTTCCTCGAACACGCACACCCGCTGGTGAAAGTGACCATCGTACCACGCGGCCTGGCTGCGCTCGGCTATGCGCAGTACCTGCCCAAAGAACAGTACATCACGCGGAAAGAAAAACTGCTCGATGATATCTGTATGACCCTCGGTGGTCGCGCTGCCGAATCGGTGGTGTTCGATAAAATCAGCACCGGCGCGCAAAGCGACCTCGATCATATTACCAGGCTGTCGTATGACATGATTGTCAATTACGGTCTGAGTGAAAAAATCGGCAACGTATCGTATTACTCCATGCTGAACGAAAGTTATACCCGCCCGTTCTCCGAACAAACGGCGTATGCCATCGACCAGGAGGTGAAAAATATCATCGACGAACAATACGACCGCTGCAAAGACCTGCTGCGCGACAAACGCAAGGAACTGGATGCTCTGGCGTCGGCACTGCTCGAAAAAGAGGTGCTGCACCGGGCCGATCTGGAAAATATCATCGGTAAACGGCCTTTTACGGACCCGACACCGGGCGAGAGTTTCAAGATTCCGGAGATCGAGCCGCTGCGTTCGGATGATGAATAGGATTTGAAGTGGCACACGGATCGTACGGATGAGACACGGATTTTACCACATAGGCGCATAGTTCTACCACATAGTTCACATAGTTGTTGTTACGTTCCTGCTATGTGATCTCCATTTAAATCTATGTGACTATGTGGTGAAAAAAACATGTAGTAAAAATCCGTGTCTCATCCTTTTTATCCGTGTGCCATTTAATTCGATTTCCCGTTTGGTCTTTTCCATTTCAAAGTTCTACCTTCGCGCCATGTTTATATCCATTATTTCCAACAGCATTATTATTCGTCCCGGTTCGTATACCTGACGTGGTAAGGCTGTTGAAAAACAGAAACCCCGGTAGGTATGATACTTGCCGGGGTTTCTGAATATTGTTGAGATTGTTGAGGGGTTGAGATTGTTAAGACGTTCCCTCAGGCACCTCAACCCCTCAACAACCTCAACCCCTCAACAACCCCAACCCCTCAACAATCTCAACAAAAAAGAGAAATATGTACCGCGAATTCAAACACCTCCACCTCCCTTCCATAGACGCCGAAATCCGGCAGTTTTGGGAAGACGAGCGCATTTTTGAACAATCCGTCGAACAGCGCCCTGCCGATAAATCCTATGTGTTTTACGAAGGACCACCTTCCGCCAACGGGAAACCCGGCATCCACCACGTGATGGCGCGGACGGTGAAAGACCTTTTTTGCCGCTACAACACCCTGAAGGGTTACCGCGTCGAACGCAAAGGCGGCTGGGATACGCACGGACTGCCGATCGAATTGCAGGTGGAAAAAGAACTCGGTATCACCAAAGAAGATATCGGCAAAAAAGTGACGGTGGATGAATACAACCAGGCCTGCCGCAGTACGGTCATGCGGTACAAGGACCTCTGGGACGATATCACCCGCCGCATGGGTTACTGGGTCGATCTGGACAATCCATATATCACGTTTGAAAACAACTACATCGAGTCCTGCTGGTGGATTTTACAGCAACTCTACAACAAAAAAACGCCTTCCGGCGAATCCTATTTGTACAAAGGATTCACCATCCAGCCTTACAGCCCTGCGGCAGGTACGGGACTGAGCTCGCATGAGTTGAATATGCCGGGCTGCTACAAGGAGGTGACGGATTTTTCAACGGTAGCCATGTTCAAAGTGCGGCTCAATGAATCTTCCGGGTTCCTTTTTGAAGACAATGAGGAAGACTTGCGCATACTGGCCTGGACGACAACGCCATGGACCCTGCCTTCCAATGTAGCCCTCACCGTCGGCCCGAACATCGAATATGCTAAAATACAAACCCTGAGCCCTTACACAGGCGCTCCGGTCAGTGTGGTACTCGCCAAAGACCGGGTATCGGCTTATTTCAATGCAGAAGATGAAAACCGCCCGCTGGACGACTTTAAAGTTGGAGATAAACGCTTGCCTTACAAGGTTTTAAAAACCGGAATCAAGGGCGCCGACCTCGTGGGCATCCAATACGAACAACTGCTGCCCACACCGGCAGCCTCTACGCCCGAACTGGAAGAAAAGGGTTTCCGGGTCATTTCCGGCGACTTTGTCACCACTGAAGACGGTACCGGCGTCGTACACACAGCGCCCTATTTCGGCGCCGACGACTTCCGGGCCAGCAAAGCGGCGGGTATTCCTTTTATCGGTATTCCAAATCCTAAAAACCCAGATTTGCCGTTCCCGCTGGTGGACAAACAGGGCAAATTCGTGCAGGAAGTGCCGGAATTCGGCGGCCGCTATGTCAAAGCGGAATACTACTCGAAAGAAGTGACTTCGGACAAGGAGTTCAAACCGACCGATCTGCTCATTTCACTGCAACTGAAAGAAGACAACAAGGCATTTAAAATAGAAAAATACAAACACAACTATCCGCACTGCTGGCGGACGGACAAACCTGTGCTGTATTACCCGCTGGATTCCTGGTTTATCCGTGCTTCGGCAGCTAAAGAACGCATGTCGGAACTGAACAAAACCATCAACTGGAAACCTGCCAGCACGGGCACGGGCCGTTTTGGTCAGTGGCTCGATAATCTGCAAGACTGGAACCTCAGCCGCTCGCGGTACTGGGGCGTGCCGCTGCCCATCTGGCGTACGGAAGACGGTGAAGAAGAGATTTGTATCGGTTCGGTAGAGGAGATGAATCAGGAGATTGATAAGGCCGTCAAAGCGGGGGTGATGGAATTGAATCCGTATTCGGCCTTTGCTGCACAAGATGATGATGAAATGGATACCCGCCATAAGTATGTTTATACAGGAGACATGGCTATATGGGATATTCTGAAAAGGTTTAGCCGTGACAATCGCGAGGAGCCTACCGAAGCAGAAAATATGCTTTGGCAGGCCATTCGTAACCGTCAGGTAGGTGGTTATAAGTTCCGACGCCAGCATCCAATCGGTTCCTTTATTGCCGATTTTGTTTGTATTTCGGAAAAACTGGTCGTCGAAGTGGACGGGGGATACCACAATGCCAAAGAACAACGTGAACTGGACGAGGCTAGGGCCACATACTTGAATAACCTGGGCTTCAAAGTACTACGCTTCACGAACGAAGCGGTTATGGAAAAAATGGAGTGGGTTTTGGGGGAGATAGCGCGGGTTTTGTCTTCACCCCCCGGCCCCCTCTCCAAGGGAGAGGGGGTGACTTCACGCCCGGCTTCCCTATCAGTGGATGCCAAGGGTACTCGCTCCCCCTCTCCCTTGGAGAGGGGGCCGGGGGGTGAGGACCTCCACCGCCCTTTTATAGATGAAGTGGTGTTGGTTTCCCCCTCCGGTCGCCCCATGCGCCGCGAACTCGACCTCATCGACGTGTGGTTCGACAGCGGTTCCATGCCCTATGCCCAGTGGCACTATCCTTTTGAGAACCAGGAAGTTTTTAAGAATAATTTCCCGGCCAACTTTATCGCGGAAGGGGTCGACCAGACACGCGGATGGTTTTACACCCTGCATGCCATTGCGGTGATGGTGTTCGATTCGGTCGCGTTTAAAAATGTTGTTTCCAATGGCCTGGTGCTCGACAAAGAGGGCAATAAAATGGCCAAATCGAAGGGCAATGCCGTCGATCCGTTCGAGACCATCGCTGAGTTCGGGGCCGACGCCACACGCTGGTACATGATGGCCAATGCCAACCCCTGGGACAACCTGAAATTCGATACCAACGGCATTCTGGAAGTGCGGAACAAACTCTTCGGCACGCTCTTCAATACCTACAACTTTTTTGCTTTGTACGCCAACCTCGACGGCTTCAAAATGGACGAGTCAAAGGTGTTGCCGTATGACAAACGCACGGAACTGGACCGCTGGGTCATCTCCAAACTGTACTCGCTGGTGGCCGAATACCACGAAGCGATGAACGACTACGAAGTGACCCGCGCCTGCCGCGCTATCGAGGAATTTGTCGACCTGCACCTGTCCAACTGGTTTGTCCGCCTGAGCCGCCGCCGTTTCTGGAAGGGCGAACTCAACGAAGATAAAACCGCCGCCTACCAGACGCTTTTCGAGTGCCTGATGGTAACCGGACAACTGATGGCATCCGTTGCGCCGTTTTTTGCCGACTGGCTGTACCGCAACCTGACCGCGCCGATCAAAGACACGGCCAAAGCGAACAATACCCCGCTGCGCCACGATTCCGTCCACCTGAGCGACCTCACTTTGCCCGATCCTTCCAAGGTGGACAAAGACCTGGAAAAACGGATGGACTACGCCCAGCGTATCTGCTCCCTCGCGCTGAGTATCCGGAAAAAGGAAAAACTGCGTGTGCGCCTGCCGCTGCAAAAAATCCTGCTGCCGGTGCTCGATGAAGCCTTTATCGCGGAAGTGGACGGTGTGAAAGACCTGATTTTGAGTGAAATCAACGTCAAGGAAATCGAATTCATCACTGATGCCAGCGGCTTGCTGAAAAAAGGCGCCAAAGCGAATTTTAAAACCCTCGGCGCCAAACTCGGCAAGGACATGAAAGACGCGGCGGCTTTGATCGCCAATTTCAGCAATGACGATATCAATACCCTGGAGCAATCCGGCTGGCTGAAAGTGCTGCTCAACGGCAACGAATACACACTGACGCCGGAAGATATGATCATCTCCACGGAGGATTTGCCCGGCTGGAAAGTGGCCTCCGACGGCGCGCTGACCGTAGCGCTCGACGTAACCATGACCCCCGAATTACAGGCCGAAGGCACCGCCCGCGACCTCGTCAACCGCATCCAGAATATCCGCAAGGAAAAGGATTTCAACGTGACCGACCGTGTGACGGTGACTTTGGAAAAACACGACGCAATCCTGGCAGCGGTGGAAAAATTCCACGACTACATCAAAGCAGAAGTGCTGGCTACCGATCTGGTACTGGCCGACGCGGTGGAAGGTGAAAAAGTGGAACTGGATGATGTGGTGTCGGTGGGCATCGAAGTGAGCGTTAATTAGTCCGAAGTCCGAAGTCGGTAGTGCGAAGTGGGCGGCGCTGCTTAGTGAGGCGGTGACTTCAAGTCACCGCCTCACTTGCGCTCGATCCCGTAAAGGCTGCGAAGGTCTTTACGGGAATTTTTATTTTCTCACAAAATATTCCCACCCTTGCACCCCAAAACCCCGCGCTTTCCGTTACTTAGCGCACAACAACCAATAATACCCATGAAGAATAATACGGATATGGAAGCCCTCGGTCGTTATATCCACACCGAAAGTGCTTTCCTTGAACCGCTCATCGCCGCCACCGCAAAGGTTATTGTAGGCCAGCAAGGTATGGTAGAACGACTGCTGGTGGGTCTGCTCACCAAAGGCCACATCCTGCTGGAAGGTATGCCCGGACTCGCTAAAACACTGGCCATCAAGACATTGGCGCAGGCCGTGGACGCACATTTCAGTCGCATCCAGTTTACGCCCGACCTGCTGCCGGCCGACGTGGTGGGTACGCAGATATACAATCCCGCCAAAGGGGAATTCAGCGTGCGCAAGGGACCCATTTTTGCCAATTTCGTGCTGGCCGACGAGATCAACCGCGCGCCCGCCAAGGTGCAAAGCGCGCTGCTCGAAGCCATGCAGGAACGCCAGGTCACCATTGGTTCGGAAACCTACCATCTCAAAGAACCTTTTCTGGTGCTTGCCACTCAAAACCCGATCGAACAGGAAGGTACTTACCCGCTGCCCGAAGCGCAGGTCGACCGCTTTTTGTTGAAAGTTAAAATCACGTATCCTACACCCGAAGACGAACGCGGCATCATCCGCCGTTTTTTGAACGACGAGGAAGTGGAAGTGAAAAAAGTGGTGTCGGTGGAAACCTTGCTCAAGGCCAGGCAGGCGGTGACTAAAATTTACCTCGACGAAAAAATTGAACAATACATCCTCGATATCGTGATTTCTACCCGTACGCCCGATCAGTTCGGTATGCAGAACCTGGCGCCGCTGATCAGTTATGGCGCATCTCCACGAGCCAGTCTGGCGCTGGCGCGCGCTGCACGGGCCATGGCGTTCCTCGACCGACGTGCTTTTGTAACGCCCGACGATGTGCGCGCTATTTGCCCCGACGTGCTCCGGCACCGCATCGGACTGACCTACGAAGCGCAGGCGGAAAACATTACGCAGGAGGATATTATTGGGCGGATTTTGGGGACAATCGTCATACCTTAAGGGTTATTCGTTATTGGTTATTCGTTATTCGTGCGGGTACGATTAGTTATTGTCAGGTTAGAGGCCAGGAGTTATCATACGAATAACGAATAACAAATAACGAATAACAAATAACCAAACCATGGAGTCATCCGAGCTACTAAAAAAGGTCCGCAAGATCGAGATCAAAACGCGGGGCCTGAGCAGCAACCTGTTCACGGGGGGCTACCACAGTGCTTTTAAGGGCCGGGGCATGTCGTTCAGCGATGTACGCGGTTACCAGCCCGGCGACGATGTACGGGCGATAGACTGGAATGTGACGGCGCGAACCGGCGACGCCTATATTAAGGTGTTTGAAGAAGAGCGGGAAAATACCGTGATGCTGCTGGTCGACATCAGCGGCTCGGCGGTTTTCGGCAGCCACACCCAGTTTAAGGAAGAATACCTCACGGAACTGTGCGCGGTGCTGGCTTTTTCGGCCATTGCCAACAACGATAAAGTGGGTGTCATGCTGTTTTCGGACCGGATCGAGTTGTTTATTCCACCCCAGAAAGGTAAAACGCATATTTTGCGGATCATCCGGGAAATCCTGAGCGCCAAACCCAAAGGGCGCGGAACGGATATTGCAATGGCTATGCAATTTATACACAACACCTTGAAAAAGAGGTGTGTATGTTTCGTTTTGTCCGATTTTCTGGATGATAAATATGAGTCGGCTTTGAAAGTGCTGGCGCGCCAACACGATTGTATCGGCATCCATTGCTGGGATGCGCTCGAACGCGATCTGCCCGACGTCGGTGTGCTGCGCGTGGCGGATGCGGAAACCGGCGCTCAAACCTGGGTGGATACCACCAGTTACAGGTTGCGCAGGCAATACGCACAGACTTTTGAAGCGCATTTGACCAACACCCAAAACCTGTTCCGGCGCGCCGGAGCGGATTTTTTGAGCCTGAGCACCAACCAACCTTATGTGCAGGCTTTGTTGCAGTTTTTCTCGCGGCGCTCCAAAACGGTAACGCATGGATAGAGGTGAGAGGTGAGAAGTGAGAGGGTGAGAGGGTGAGAGGCGTAGCGTACACCGCTTCGCGCTTGGGGTTGAGTGCCGCGCGATAGTTAATCGACACGCACATAATGAATCAGTTTGAGTTGTTTTTTATACAAATGCTTGAGTATCAAGCCAGATAACTAATAACTGATAACCAATAACTAATTATGTCATTAAAACACACCCTATTCGCTTGTTGCCTGGCTTTTTCCGCCGGCCTTTCCGCCCAGGCGGTGGCGAATGCCGTATTGGAAAAAAGTACGGTAGAAACGGGTGATACATTTACCTTGCGGGT
>JADLCC010000613.1 GCA_020847425.1 Saprospiraceae bacterium | reverse complement strand
TTCAGCAGCGATACTTTTCAACGCACGATCCAGATAGAAGAGGACCTTGAATTTCAGTTTGGAACGGTGGAATGGGTGACTGGCCCGCAGGTCTGCGCCGGCGGGAATGCGATCGTCCGCATCGTACACCCTGCGCTCAATATGTCTTATTTCTTTGCCCTCAATGGTGAAGTCATCTCGCAACAACTGGCCCTGGATACCAATGCCATTGTGTTTCAGACCCCGTTTTTACAATCAAATGCCACGCTCAAGGTTTTTGCCTCCATCACTTCCTTCTGCGGCACCTTTGGTTATGAAGAAGAGTTGTCCGTAGAGATCATTCCGTTTCCCAATGCCAACCTGAACTGGTCCATCACCGATAATGTATGCGTGAACTCCCAGGCCCAGGTAACGATTCAAAATTCCCAGCCGGGGATGCGGTACTGGCTGGTGGAAAGCGGCATTTTTACGGTTTCCGATACGGTAGCGGGTACAGGCAGCACGCTTTCGTTTTTTAGCAAACCGCTCACGCAACCTGTTGGTTATCAGGTCAGAGCGACCAATTCGATTGGTTGTATGACCTGGGTCAATGCGCCGATTCAAGTGAATATTGATTTCTTTTACCTGATGCTGGACACGACACACTTATACGGCGTTGTAAACCAGCCCATCAGCGTAAATAATTTTACGGAAAACCTCGGGGCCTCCAACTGGAGTTTTGGCGCTTCCGCACAGCCCGCCACCAGCCAGTCCAATTCACCGGTTGTGACGTATAACAGTACCGGGCTGTACCCCTACAGCTATCAATATCAAAGCCAGTTTTCCTGCCTGGGTACATTGCAGGGCAATTTTGAAGTATTTGAGCAGGCCGCGAATCCGGATGGCGCCACTTGCTGGTCGCAACCTTTATTAAACGCCGTTTATGGAGTCCAGCATATTCTGGATACCAGGGTCGACCCGTCGGGAAATTACTGGGTGACGGGCGCCAGTTACCAGCAGGTCGGTTTCTGGAATACCATGAACCTTTTTCTGAACAAATACGACCCTTCCGGAGTGCTGTTGTGGTCGAAGCAGGTGGACCCGCTCGATCCCGCCAACAGTTTTGATTATCGCAGCATCTACGGCACTTCTATCGCCTTCGATCCGGATGGAAATGCTTATCTAACAGGGAGTTATAGCGCGGACAATGCCCGCATATTCGGGGTGAATTTTACCCGCCCGACCGTGTTTATTTCCGGTTACGGACAGGGTTTTTTATTCAAACTCAGCCCTGCTGGCGATGTAATCTGGCACAGCAATTTTCAATCACTGTCTGATTACGACTATTCCATTCCCAGCAGCATCGTTTACCACAACAACCGTCTGCACCTGGTGTTGAAAGGCCACGATTGGCAAATGATACAACCAGACGGCAACAGTGCGATCAATGGTCACCCAAATGCCGACGCCTGGTATATTGCGCTGGATACAGATGGTAATTTTGTGCAGGACATGCCGATTTTGACGGAAATTCCGAACAGCCTGTATGGCTACTGGCACCCAGATTTGATCAGTATTTCTACTGATCTGACCACTTTCAGGAGCCCCAGGCTGCTGGTGTCGCCCAGTGGCAATTTGCTGCTGAATGGCGTGTATTCAGGTTTGTCCAATATTACCATTGGCGGCATCACCGTCGAACCGCTGGACAGCACCTTTAGTGCCAGGAATCATTTTATTGCTGCAATTGACCCTGAAACCGGTGTTTGTGAGCAGGCCTTTTGCGCCTACGGCATACAGACGCCGCAAAACGATTTTCCGGCCTGGGCAGCCGATGAAGCCGGTGATATTTTTCTCGGTTTCGGCCTGAACGGTTTTACGCCGACTTATACGCCTGCTGTCACAATCGGGTCGACGGCGTTTACAACCAGCCCGAACCGCAGTTTTATCGCCAAGTTTTCAGAAAACGGAAATTTATTAAAACTCCAGCGCCACACGGACCAGGTTTTTTCCAGTTTTGTGCAAGCGGAAGGCGGCGGTATCTGGGCCTTGAGCCGGTTCGATCGCAGCGTCGGTTTTTATAACCCGGACGGCAGTGCTGCGGGCACGAATTCCAATGGCGGCAACGACTTACTGCTTTCCCGCCTGGATGCCGACGGGGCATTGCTGGGTTTGCAGCATATCGGCGGACCGGAACAGGAGCAACCTGTCACTATGGTGGCTGCCGGGCCAACGCTGCTGGGTATTTTTAGTGCGGATGGGCTGAATACAAATTTGAATGGGCCTGCAAATCCGTACACCTTGCGTGTCTGGTCGACGGACGAAACGGAATGTCCGGCGCTGTCCGTTCCATCTATTGCAGGCGTACAGGAGTGGAGCGTCAACCCCAATCCATTTTCCGATGCAATAACCTGTACCTTTGAGTTGGAGCAAGCGCAAAAAGACGTTATTTGCCGCCTGCGCAGCCTGGACGGGCGCCTGCAATGGTCCCAGTCGACGGGTTTGTTGCCAGTAGGTACGTCTGTACTCCGTTTTGACACCGAGCAGTTGACAGCTGGCGTTTACTTTTTTGAAATTACTACACAGCAGGGCACTTCGGTGCGCAAAATCATAAAATGGAAGTCATAGCCACCCAGAATTTTCAACCGGATATCAGTTTGTACGGCATGCGTATCGGCGAACCGGTAATTACCATAACATCCTTGATGATCAGTGTGTTATGCGGATATTGCTGGTTGCGGCTCGGCCGTATGCGCGAGGACTCCGATGCTTTGCGGCTGACCCGGATTTTTTTCGCTTTTATGGGTGTCTCCACCCTGATCGGAGGTCTGGTGGGGCATGCCTTTTTGCACTTGTTGCCATTTGAATATAAAATTCCGGGCTGGACCCTGGGCATGGTGGCGGCTTCGGCACTGGCGCAGGCTTCCATTGCGCGTTCCGCAGATATCATCAGTGCCGGTGCAAAACGTTTTTTTACTGGACTGAATGTTGGCGGATTTGCGGTGTTATTTATCCTGCTACTCACCACTTTGTGGTTTCCAGTTGTGGAAATACACTCCGCATTTTCGTTGCTGCTGATCGTAACTACACTGGAACTGTTTCGCTGGAATCGCTTGCGCGATCAGGCCAGTAAATTTATTTTGCTGGGTATTTTACTGGCTGTTGCTGCTGCACTGGTGCACGTGCTGAAATTGTCGCTGGGCGTATGGTTTTCCTTTTTTGACATCGGACATCTGTGCCTTTGCGGCACCATGTGGATGATCATGCGGGGTTCGGAGGCTGGGGCTTAAAACTTGTGGTAACTAACGCCTTCCTGATGCTGTGCGCCGAGCAGGTCGATGATGAACTGTAAAACCTCGTCATTTTGCTGAAAATCCGCATCGCCCAATTCGAGGATAACCACAGGCGTTTCCGTTTCCGATTTCAGGTAATCCAGGTAAGCGTTTTGTATTTCCTCCAGATAGGCTCCGGAGATATTGCGTTCAATTTCGCGGCCGCGTTGCCGGATCTGGCGCAGCAACACATCGACCGGCCGGTGCAGGTACAGCAGCAGGTCGGGTTTGGGAAACGTGGCATTCAATACACTGAACAGGCGTTGGAACAAGCGAAACTCCTCCTCACTGAGGTTGTTTTTTGCAAAAAGCAGGGTTTTTACAAAAAAATAGTCGGCCACAGTAAAAGGTGTGAACAGGTCGGGACTTCCAAAATGTTCGAGCAGTTGTTTGTGCCGCTCGGTCATAAAAAAGAGTTCCACCGGAAAAGCATAACGCTCCGGCTGCTCATAAAATGGCGGTAAAAAAGGATTGTCCGTAAACTGTTCCAGCACCAGCGAGCAGCCGAAACGGGCTGCCAGGCGATGACAAAGCGTGGTTTTGCCGACGCCGATATTTCCTTCAACAGCAATAAACTGGTAAGGCAGCTGATTGTCCGATGCAGAGTTTGACACAGATATTATTTTTAAAAAGGCAGAGCGCAAAGGGCAAAAAGCAAGGGACAAGGTTCAAATCGCTTAATTTGCTTTTTGCCCTTCGCCTTTTGCCTTTTATTTCAGGTCCAGCATGACTACTTCGGAAGGATCTTCACAGGCCATGAACAACTCGTCAATTTGTTGTTTGAGGATCGGGTGTTCGTATTCAGGCGCCAATTCCATGAGTGGTACCAGGACAAAAGCCCGTTTGTGCAATTCCGGGTGGGGAATTTCCAGGCCCTTGTCGCGAATAATTCGTTTGCCGTACAACAGAATATCGATGTCGATCGGACGCGGACCCCATTTTTCACTGTCCTTTCGGGTACGACCCATTTCCCGTTCGATGAGCGTGATTTCTTTTAGAATATCGCGTGGGTCGAGAGAAGTATTGGCCATAACCACCTGGTTCAGGAAAGCATCCTGTTCGGTATTTCCCCAAGGTTGTGTTTCGTAGAAATGGCTTTTTTGGGCTATTTTTCCGATTGTTTTGGAAATTAATTCGGCTGCCTTGCGCAATTGGCCCATACGGTCGCCCATATTGCTGCCTAGACAGAGGTACACATTTATGTATTTTTTTTGTATATAAGGTTGCATATCGGAAAGAGATGTAGCATGTAAATTTGCGCAATGGCGGCAAAGGTAACAAAACCCCGACAGGATACGCGGGCAGCATTTCACAGCTTTCAATGGTTTTTTTTTGGAATGCTCTACCTTTGTTGATCTTTACCACATAGACACATAGGGTTCCCACAAAGTTCACATAGTATAAGCGCTATAACAACTATGTGAACTATGTGGGAACCCTATGTGTCTATGTGGTAAATATTCCTTCATTTTTTTTAATTTAGATATGAAAAACCTGTTTCCCCTTTTTCTTTTGTTGCAACTGCTATGGGTTGTTTCCTGTAATAATGTTGATCAGAAACTTGTAGATCAGATAGATGAAACCGTGAATGCCATGCAGGCCTATACGGGTGATTTTGATATGAATACGCAAGGAATAATCAGTTTTTCCAAATTGGTGGACGAGGCGCCTGAAGCATTAAAAAGCGATACCAGCAGCGGGTTCGCGGCGCTGCGTGAAAAAGTGACCTCCTTTCTGGTCAAGCAGGAAGCCACCGTTGCCGAATTCAAGCAAGTACTGAGCGATTTGCAAAAAACAGGGGCTGAATACAGTGCCGGCAAAATCAGTACGGAAGATGCCAGAATGAAGCACGAAACCTTGAGCGCCCGACTGGTCTCGATCAAAGATCTATTGGCGCTTGTCGGCACTTTAAACGATGGAGCGCAAACCGAATACGGCAAGATGATGGCGGAATACCGCAGTAAAACGGAGTGAAAAAGCGAGAAAGCGGCAATCCATACTGGAAAGTCAGTGTTTTGACAACAGGCAGCGAAAACACTGCTTAATGTATCCGGCTTTTTATCTTTTTTTGCAGTGCAGTCCATTGTTTTAAAGGTCTCATCTACTATTGTACCAGCCACTTGTGTCATACATGAAACTACTTCTACCTACCCTTTTGTTTTGTATTTCCTCTTCGCTAACCGCTCAGAATTATTTGATGAACAATACGTCTGTAACAGATTGTAGCGGTTCTTTTTTCGATAGCGGCGGCGGCACTGGTAATTACGGAAACAATGAGACTTTTACCAAAACCTTTTGTTCGGACGGTGTTACCGGCACCCACATACAATTGAACTTTTCGGGTGTCGACCTGGCTGCAGGTGATGCATTGTGTTTTTATGACGGTCCGAATACCGCTGCCAATTTACTTGCCTGTTCGGATGATTACCCGCCTGGTTCACCGATCATCGTACAGGCGACGGCAGCGAATCCAAGCGGTTGCCTCACGGTGCAGTTTGAATCGGATGGCAGCGGTACGGCTACGGGCTGGTCGGCTGTTATTTCATGTGTTGCATCCTGTCAAACAGTTCTGGCTAACCTGGTCACCACAACTCCTGCCGCATTTCCCGCCGATACCGGCTGGATCGATGTTTGCCCGAATGAACGTATATTTTTTAACGGTACAGGCTCTTATCCGCAGAATGGTTTTGCTTACCAGCAATCCGACCTGACTACGACTTTTGAATGGAACTTTGGAGATGGCGGTATTTCTTATGGTCCGAATACCTCGCACCGTTTTGACGAACCGGGTGGTTACTACGTTCAGTTGTTTCTGGTAGACGCACAAGGCTGTAAAAGCACCAACCTGATCAACCAGCGAATCCGGGTGGCGCCCAGGCCCAATTTTGCGCTGGCCGGTGTCGTAACAGATCAAATTTGTGCACGAGACACCATCCATTTGAGTGCTGCCGTAGCAGATACGGCCGGAGGGCAAACCTTGGTCGTTACACCCAATCCATCTTCTTTTTCGGTAGAAGGCAGTCGCTCCGACTCGCTGGCTTTGCCGGATGGTACAGGTATCCCGTATGAAACAACGATTTTTTTTACAGAGTTTTCACCGGGTCAGGTGATGACCAGTGAAAACGATCTGGAAAGTATTTGTGTCAATATGGAGCATTCCTGGATGCGCGATATTGAAATCAGTCTGACTTGTCCTAACGGGCAAAGCATCGTGTTACACAATTTCGCCGGACAAACCGGCGGCGGCGTAAACCTGGGAGAGCCCAATGATGCGGACGTATTTATCCCTGTGCCTGGCCTGGGTTACGACTATTGCTGGATCCCGAATGCGCCCCGTCCGACCTGGATACAATACGCCAATACGACATTGGGCGGCGGTGGCACCTTGCCTTCCGGGGATTACAGCACTTTCGATCCCATTTCCGACTTGATAGGTTGCCCGTTAAATGGGGAATGGAGCATTACCGTAACCGATTTGTGGCCTATCGATAATGGTTTTATTTTTAACTGGAGTCTGAAATTCCAGGATGAGTTGTATCCGAATATTGAAACTTTTACTCCTGCAATCGTAGACTGGAGCTGGAACAACCACCCTTCCATTTTTTATGCAACGCAGGACTCTATCTCTGCGGCCCCTCAAAATGCAGGCACGGCCGGCTATATTTTTACCGTGCGCGATACATTTGGCTGTAGTTGGGATACCCTGGTGAATGTATCGATTTTGCCGTTTACACACCCCAACTGCTTTTCCTGCCAGTCTGATTATGAGCAATTGCGCGATACTGCTGTTTGTGATGGCGAACCCGTCGAACTGGATGCCAGTTCGCTGCTTCCACCGACGTTGGAAGTGCAATTCGAGTCCTATCCGGGTTACAAAATCGGCAATGGCAACCACCCCCACAATAACCCATATCCTGCACCTATTTCGGTCAACAGTGTCGGGTTCAACCTGCTGACTAATCCCATCGCGCAGATCACGGAAGTTTGTATGGAAATCGAGACGGATTTTGATGCAGACCTCAATATTTACCTTCGATCGCCGGATGGCAAACAACTGGAACTCAGTACGGGAAATGGTGGTGCCGGGGATAATTATAAAATCACCTGCTTCAGTCCGACGGCCGTAACACCCATCGTGGGAAGTTCGGCGCCATTTAACGGCACATACCGGCCGGAAGGTCTTTGGACAGCGCTCAACAATTCGGTCGTAAATGGCGACTGGAAACTGATGGTTTCCGATGGTTTTGGTACCAATCAACTGGGAAATTTGAAATGGTGGAGCATCGGTTTTAACTATGATAACAGCGTAAGCTACAGCTGGACCAACAGCGCAACGCTCGATTGTAACAACTGCGCCACACCCGTCGCGACACCTGCCGCAGGCAGCACTTACATTGTCACAGCCACAGACCGGTTCAATTGTGTACACAAAGATACCGTTACACTCAGTATCATGAGTTTTTTCCCGGCTCCGGCAAACCTGGAGGTTATTGGCCTGGGCGCCAACGACATGACCTGGGCATGGCAGCCGGTACAAGGTGCAACCGGTTATGAAGTGAGTATTAATGCGGGCCCCTGGCAGGCAGCAAGCGGGAGTTTGACGCATACCGTAACGGGACTGGTGTCCGGAGATATGGTAAATATCGAAGTGCGCGCCCTGGGCGGCAGCCCGAACTGCCCGCCTAATATTGCTTCGGCAGCCAATCCGTTTGTGATGTGTACCCTTACAGGAAGCATTGCTTCGCTGGCAGCGGCCCGATGTGCTGGCACGAATACAGGTTCCGCAATTATCAATGCCAATAATGCCAACGGCAGCGTCGACTTTTTCGCGAATGGAACGGGAACGGCATTTCCAACCGGCGATCTGGTGAATATGTTTGGCGCTGGTGGGCATTTTGTTGTCTTGCGCGATGCCGCAGGTTGCCGCGATACCGTCGATTTTAGTATTACTGAGCCAGCGACAATTGTGCTAACTCCTTCTAAATCAGATGTTTTATGTAATGGAGGCAGCAGCGGTTCCGCTTTTGTAAATGCTGTCGGCGGCACAGGTAATGTCTCCTTCGTCTGGCAACTCTGCGCAGGCGGGACTCCTATGCCCGGCTCTGCGGTAAACAACCTTTTTGCAGGTTGTTATGCCGTTGTGGCTACCGATGACAATGGCTGCACGGCTACGGCAACCGTGCAGGTGGCAGAACCGGATGCTTACGCGTTTCAGTTGTCGCAGGACTCCGTTTCGTGCAGAGGCCTTTCCGACGGCGCGGCCCATATTCAGGTCTCCGGCGGTACTTTTCCCTATCAATATGACTGGGATAACAGTGCAAATACACCGGATGCGACTGGGTTCAGCGCCGGTCTTCACTTTGTAACAGTTACAGACGCTGCCAATTGTATTTCAACCACTTCCATTGAGGTATTTGAACCCAGCCAGTTGGTAATAGATAGTGTTGCTTCCCGTTCTGTGTCCTGTTTTGGGGGAAATAACGGCACCGCTTCCGTTTTCCCACTGGGCGGTACAAGTCCTTATAATTACTTGTGGATAGATAACCAGGATACGCCTAAAGCCCTCAACCTCAGCGCCAATACTTACGCTGTGACGGTATCGGATGCCAATGGTTGCAGTACCGCTGCTTCTGTGACGGTAGCATCACCGGATGAGTTACAAATTACGTTCATCAATGTTGCGGGCGAAAAATGCGCCGAAGACTGTAAAGGCACGGCTACCGTACAGGTCGATGGCGGCACGGCGCCATACGCTTATCAGTGGGCCGATGCGAACCTGCCCGACAGCGCATTGGTGGAAAATCTTTGTCCGGGGCAGTATATCCTGACCGTTGAAGACGACAGGGGTTGTACCCTTACGGACAAGGTTGACATTAATGCTGCGATTCCGATCGATATCCATTTTGACCTGGCGGACCCAAGTTGTGCCGGTTTTCAGGATGGAACAATCGAAACAACGGTCAGCGGCGGCAGCCAACCGTATCAATATGTCTGGAGCAGTGGGACCACAAGCACAGCGGACCTGTTAAACCTTACCTGCGGACAATACGTGCTGACCCTGACAGATGCAGCCGGTTGTATTCGCACGGATACTACTTCGCTGGAATGCCCGCTGTCGATTGAAGTAAGCAGTATTTCTACAAAAGATGTAAACTGTTTCGGCGGTGCAGACGGGGTCATAACGGTACAGGCACAAGGTGGTAACGGAACGCTGCATTACCAGTGGAATGACCCGAATGCCCAAACGAATGCGATTGCAAACAATCTTGCTATCGGCAACTATACCGTTACCGTCACCGACGACAATGGTTGTAATATAACCGCTTCGGCCGTTGTTGCGCAGCCAAACATTTTACTTGCCAGCGCTTCCAAAACGGATGTTACCTGTTTTAATGGCTCGGATGGATCGGCCACCGCCAATCCGGTAGGAGGCGTTGGGCCATATAGTTTTGAATGGGACGTTTCGCAAACAGAACAGGTAGCCGTCGATTTGCCGGCGGGGATGTATCTGGTTACGGTCACTGACAATCATGGCTGTACGGTTACCACCAGCGCGACCCTTCAACAACCCGCCACAGCCGTTCAGGTCAGTACGACGCAGACACAAACGGCGTGTTATGATCAGAGCAACGGTGTGGCACTGGCCTCCGCCTCCGGTGGAAACGGCGCGCCATTTACTTTCAATTGGAGCAACAATCAAAATACACCTGCCGCCAACAATTTGCCGGTTGGCAATTACACCGTTACCGCAAGCGACAGCAAGGGCTGTACATCTGTGCAAAACATTAATATTCAACAGTTTGACAGTATTTCAGCCAATGTAATTTTTGTCGAACCAACCTGCAACGGTTATCTTGATGGCAGGGCTGCCGTCAACCTGGTACACGGCGGGGCCGGGGGCAGTATTATTGCTAATTACATTTACCAGTGGAGTAAGCCCAATGCGCCAAACAGCGTTTCCATAGACGGTTTGCAAGGTGACAAAACGTATACCCTGACCGTAACCGACCAGCAGGGCTGTAGCGGCGTATTTGCATTTACGGTGAATCAACCGCCCGCCATCGTAGTAACAACTGCCCACGAAGACGTCTCCTGCTTCGGCTTTTCAGACGGCTCCGCGCGGGTGGAAAATGTTCAGGGCGACAATCCGGTATCCTCTTATTCCTGGAGTAATAATTTCACAGGAGTACAAATCAATAATGTCCCGATCGGCGCCTACACAGTAACCGTGGTGGATAGCCAGGGATGTACAGGTTCCAGTTCGCTCACTGTAACACAACCGGAGCGCCTGAGCGTGGAATTTGTGACCAAACCGCTGTTGTGCAGCGCCGATGCCAATGCAGAAATTGCTGCCCTGGTAGATGGCGGCACACCTCAATACAACTTGCAATGGAGTAACGGCAATGCCGTGTCGAGCATTACCAACCTTGGGCCGGGCGTGTACACCTTGCAAATCACAGATTTAAATGGGTGTATATTAACGGATTCGGCCAGCATCATTCGTCCCGACGACCTTGTCGTTGATGTGCGTACAACAGATCCACGTTGCTTCGAGGCCCAAAATGGGCACATCGACCTGAGCGTTACCGGCGGAAAACTGCCGTACCGGTACAATATCGATGGCGGGGAGTTCGGCGGATCTCCCAATTTCATCGGACTGGGAGCCGGCGTTTATTCCATTCAGGTGAGGGATGCGAACAATTGTATCACCACACTGACCGATTCTCTGGACCAACCGCTGCAATTAAGTGTGTCGCTTGGCATGGACAGCAGCCTCATCCTGGGCGATAGCCTGATGCTGTTGCCGGATGTCTCCAATGCTGTCGGCACGCTGATCTACAAATGGCAAAGCGCTCTGCTGGATACCTGGGACTGCCTGGATACTATCGATTGCGAAAGTATTCTGGTAAAACCCGACCACACGAATACCTACTTCCTTCAAATCACGGATGCGAATGGCTGTAATGCCGAATCGAGGGTTAAAATAAGTGTGGAAAAACCAAGGGGTGTTTATGTGCCCACGGCGTTTTCACCGAATGGCGACCAAAGCAACGACCTGCTGATGGTACACGGAAAAAGTGCCCAGGTGCGCAATATCCGGGTTTTCCAGGTTTATGACCGCTGGGGTGAACTGGTGTACCAGGACCAGAATTTTAGTGTCAATGATGCAACACGGGGTTGGGACGGCCATTTTCACGGCGGCGTGTGCGATCCGGGTGTGTTTGTTTGGCACCTGGAAGCAGAATACGTGGATGGTTTCCGGGAGGTGCTGTCGGGGAGTGTTACGCTTGTAAAATAGTCGTGAATCGTGAATCGTGAATCGTGAGTGGCACTTCGCCCAAATTTTACACTGTTGCCTTAGGCGAAGCGCCACTCACGACTCACGACTCACCATTCACGATTCACGATTCACGACACACGGTCGTTTTCACCTTTTTTGTTAAATATCTGAGGAAGCGGTAGATTTTTCTTTTTTTTCGGACGCAATTATCCCAATTCAAATATCAGACAACCATGAAGCAACTTAACAAACCGATTTTTCTGCTGGTTACCCTGCTGGCAGTATTTTCCCCTTCTCTTCAGGCACAGGACCCGCGTTTTTCCCAATATTACGCTTCCTCCTGGAACCTGAACCCGGCTATGACGGGTATTTTTGACGGCCGCTGGCGCGCAACAGTGAATTACCGCGACCAATGGAACAGTTTTTTGTCGCCGAATCCTTTCCGCACGTATGCCGCTTCCTTTGAAACCCGTTTTAATGTAGGCGCTAACGACGACTACGCTGCATTCGGGCTGGGCGCCATGCACGACGAAGCGGGCACCGCCCGTTTTGTGCAAAACAAAGTGCAACTGGGTGGCGCGTTCCTCAAACAACTTTCCGGCGGCCGTTATTCCAATGAACATTACCTGTCGGCCGG
>JADLCC010000612.1 GCA_020847425.1 Saprospiraceae bacterium | reverse complement strand
AAGCCACTCACGATTCACGACTCACCACTCACGATTAGAACCAACTCGTCTTCTTGCGCGTCGTCTTACTCGTACTTCTACGACTTCCGCCGAGTCCTAGCACGCCCAATAACCCACGTGTCAGTTCGCGGGCGACGGTGCGTCCGATCTGGCGGGCCAGAGGGTCCTTGGCAATCGTTTCAATCATGCCAGGCTCTTCTCGTTCGGCACGACGAGGCTGTGACTGTACTTCTTGCTGCGCTTCCTGTTCTGCCTGCATTTCCTGTGCATCTGCAATTTTGCCGGTCAGGATTTCATAGGCGCTTTCGCGGTCAATTTCCTGGTTGTATTTCCGGGCAATAGCGGAACGTTGAATGATCTGGTCAATTTCCGTCGGCGTCAAAATATCCATTCTGCTCTCCGGTGCGCGCATGAGCGTATGCGCAAGCGGCGTAGGGATACCTTTTTCATTCAACACACTCACTATAGCCTCGCCGATACCTAGCGCCGTCAGGAGGTCTTCCGTTTGATAAAATTCCGTAATCGGGTAGTTCTCAGCGGCCATTTTGATGGCCTTTCTGTCTTTCGCCGTAAAGGCACGCAGCGAGTGCTGTACTTTCAAACCCAATTGAGCCAGAATGCTGTCTGGAATATCGACAGGGTTCTGTGTGATAAAGAAAATACCGACGCCTTTGGAGCGAACCAGTTTGATTATCGCTTCCAATTGCTGCATCAAAGCCGGTGTAGCCTCCTGAAAAACCAGGTGGGCTTCGTCGATGAAAATACAAAGTTTGGGTTGTTCCATATCGCCTTCTTCCGGAAAAGAAGCGTATATCTCTGCAAGCATTTGCAGCATAAAGGTGCTGAACAGTTTCGGGCGGTCCTGCACATCAGTCAGGCGTACGATACTGATAACGCCGCGACCGTTTTCGTCCATGCGGACCAGATCTTTCACATCGAAGGAGACTTCACCAAAAAACAGATCGGCGCCCTGCTGCTCCAGTTCAACCACCTTTCTCAGGATTGTTGCGGCAGTGGCAGCGCTGAACTGCCCGTATTCGGCCTCGATTTCCGCTTTGCCTTCATTGCCAAGGTATTGCAGCACTTTTTTAAAGTCTTTCAGGTCGAGTAGTGGCAATTCGCGGTCGTCGCAATATTTAAAAACCACGGACACCACCCCACCCTGCGTGTCATTTAACCCCAGAATGCGGGAAAACAATACAGGTCCGAATTCGATGACTGTAGCGCGCAGGCGGGCGCCTTTTTCACCGGAAAGGGTCAGGAATTCTACGGTACTGCCTGTTCCGTGCCAGCTCACACCGATTTTTCCGGCGCGTTCGGTAATTTTAGGATTGTCGGTACCCGGCATGGCAACACCCGAGAGGTCGCCTTTTACATCCATCAGTAAACTTGGAACGCCATTAGCGGCGAGTTGTTCCGCAATGACTTGCAGGCTTTTGGTTTTACCGGTGCCTGTAGCGCCTGCGATCAGGCCGTGCCTGTTCATGGTGCGCAGGGGGACTTTCACCTGCAGGCCGTGGATGGCCTCGCCGTCGAGCATCGCGCCGCCCAGTACGATAGATGCGCCGGAAAACTGGTAGCCGGTTTGTATTTTGGAGATAAAATCGTCTTTCTTAGCCATTCAATGGAAGATGATCGTGGGTTAAACAGATTGATGGGAAACAGGGTCAAAAGTAGTATTACGGTAGATAAAACGAAATAAAAAGCCACCCAATCTTTAACAGATGGGTGGCTTATCGTATAAACCTATCAAAATTATCACCTAAGCATATCAAGACAAATGCTTGATAATCAACAATAACGAATAGCGGATAGTCGCCTATCTCACCGGCAGTCCTTCTTCCACCCAGGCATCCAATCCGCCATCCAGGATTGCGACATCGTTATACCCGTGCTGAATCAGGAATTTTGCTGCTTCTTTTCCTTTGTTGCCAACCCTCGACATCAAAATGACGGGGCGGTTGGAAGGTAGTTCTCCGTAACGCTGGTCGAGTTCGCTGTAAGGCAATTTCAACATTCTATTTACATCCAAAGTTTTGGTGTCCGGGCCGGTATTATCGCGAACATCTACTAAAACGCCACCGAGGATGTAGGCTGCATAAGCCTCGCGGGGTGTAAAATTCTTAACCATAGCAGTATCTTTCAAAATTTCAGGTTAACAAATATTAGTTGTTAATTTCGGGTGTAAAGTTATACTAAATTTTTCCGAAACCTGAAATAGGGAAATGACTATTTAACACCCTTGTGAAATTCGAGAAGAATGTAGGTAATGGTTTTTATTTGAAAAATAATTACGCGGCTTCCGGCCTGTAGACAGAATAATCATCTGAAATTGCAAGGTCAACGCGGCAGTAAGCGGACGATTTCTGCTGCAATATCCGCATATGCGGCATCTTCAGTTTTAAAAGCGGAGATGGTTCTGTTCTGCGAAGGCAGGGATCTGTATTTTTCGAGGCCGCTTTCGTCGAGGCTGATATCGGCAATTCGGACCGGGATAACCCGCTTCCCAGCCTTCAGGCTGTCCCAGATAAAATCCAGCCAACTGCCGACGAGCAGATTGATGGTGAAAAAACAGATGATATAATCCGTTTCTGCCAGTTGCTTTTTGGCTTCTTCTATCGGATCGCCTGCAACACCTTTAATAACGTTATAAATGGCGAGTTTGCCATTCCGCTGATACAGGAAGAGGTGTTTGTTCAGTTTGGTAGCATAGTCTTCGTCTTCCGCATCGTAAACAAACATGAATTTGGGTACCGCTTTTACCTGTTCCGCCGGAGCGGTTGCTGTTTCTGCAAAATCACTTTCCTGTAATGATCCGACCAGGTCCAGAAAATTACGCCGGATGCGGTTCATGCCGGTATTCAGTTCATCGAACCCCAGCGTGTCGTTGCGGCGTTCCTGGTTGAGCGTTTCCAGGTTGCCGAGCAACATCAGGATATCCTTTTTTTTCGGTGCAGCCCCTGGCAAAAGACTCTGTAGATTTTTAATCGCTTCACCGAGATTGGTGGCGCTTAAGGTGCTTAAAGTTGCTTTCGTTGTTTCTAGGTTTTCCATGTTTTTATTTTTTTACCACATAGTCACATAGGACTTCCACATAGTTCACATAATGCATCAACCTTAATATCTATGTGTACTATGTGATACTACTATGTGACTATGTGGTAAATAGAACTACTTTTTCGCAATAAATCCAACAATATCCCGGAATAAAATCCCTTCGTTGGCTTCTCGTTGTTGTCCGTTGACCGTTACTTTTTTCCCTGCATGGTGTATGGCAACGACCTGCCAGAAATTATTAAATACCGGAGAGCCGCTGCTGCCTCCTTCCGTATCGGTCGTATAGTGGACATGCTGTCCGCTCACCTGCAGCACTTCGTTGGCCCGAAGCGCAATCCTTTTATCCAGGCCCCCGGGATGCTGAATGATCGTGACCGGATCGCCCACTGCAGGCAATGCATCAGGTGCAATATCAAGCCCTCCCCACTGTTTGATCGGCGTATTCGGATTGTCCACTACTTTTACCCGCGCAAAGTCAAATTCAGTAGGCGGACTTGAAATATACCCAGTTGCGTCCAGCGCATAACTGGTAAGCGGGCGGATATTGCCATCCGGACCTACTTCATAATTGAATTCTGCCCGGGCGTTTTTTACCGCTTCAACGGAATCGAGCACATGGTGATTGGTAAACAAATAGCCGTCTTTGGTCAAAAAACCGGTGCCCTTTTTACCATTGTTCAACACGATGCGACAAACCGATTTGGAAGCGTTTAGCGCCTTTTCCAGCCAGTTGATTGTCAGCAAATTATCCTTGCTGCCAATGATCTTTTCGAGTTCTTCCACACTGCTTGGAATATCGAATTGATACCCCGTCAGCCCTTTGATCCGGGCATTCATCTCCATTTTCCGGGGAATCTCTTTTACAATTTCCGTCAAAGCCAGGCGCACTTTGGCCGTTTTCTGGAAATACTTATCATCATCGATCAGGCCCTGTTTGTAAAAATCATACACCTGATAAAAATTACCTGATTGCATAATCAGGTCTTGGCTGATACCGATTTTTTGTTGCTGGTCGAGGCGTTCCAGAAATTCAAGCGCAGGCAAAATCTGGTTGCGTTGTATCAGTTTTTCCGCTGTTTGCAGCAGAAAAGGCAAGGCACTTTGTGTTTCTTCTTCCATTATTTTGGTGTTTTAGTGTTTTGGTGTTTTAGTGTTTTGGTGGTTTT
>JADLCC010000611.1 GCA_020847425.1 Saprospiraceae bacterium | reverse complement strand
GTCAGCAGCGGTACACATCCCGCAGAGGCCTTCGACGCGCCATTTACGATCGGTCGCGACCCGAGTAGCAGCAGCCGGACATTTAAAGGTTTGATCGATGAAGTATGCTTGTACAACAGGTCATTGACCCAAACAGAAGTGCGCGAGCAAATGCACTTCGTCAAACGCCCTGCCAATGACCCTGACCTCGTTTCCTATTACCAGTTTAATGAAAACAGCGGCAGCGATATCCTCGACAAAGCCGGAATTTACCATGCCAGGATTACAGGCGCCAGCCGGGGTTTTTCATCAGCGCCATTCGGTACGGGTGTGGTGTCGCGCACCAGTGTCAACGCCGGCGGTCCGGTAACGTTTTGGAATACTGGCTTGAGCATGACCTTTCCGGCTGCAGGCAACAAACCCGCAGGCGAACTGGTGGTCAGCCGCCTCTACCGCCAGCCCGATGTGCTGCCTTCCAACAACGCCTCCAGTCCGCACTACTGGATCGTGAACAACTACGGCACGAACAGTTCTATCGCCGCGCTGACAGACATTACCTTCCGGAATATCGGCGGCACACTCGCCAACGACAATATTTACCTGCACAAACGCCCGACGGGCTACGATGGCTCGACCTGGGGACGTGAAGTGGCCCCTTTTACCACCGCTGTCAGCAGTGCGCAGACGGATGTGACCTTCTCCGGCGCCAACATCACAAGTTTCAGCCAGTTCAACGTTTCAGCACAAAACTCGCCGCTTCCGGTCGAATGGCTGTCTTTCCAGTTGCGCAGCAATGCCTCCGCCAAAAGTGTTCAACTGCTTTGGCAAACAGCGCAGGAACACAATGCTGCATATTTTGAAGTGGAACGCAGTCGTGAGCCGGATCATTTTGAGCCTATTGGCCGCGTAACGGCAAATGGAAATACGTCGGTAGCCAGCGCATACAATTTTACCGATACTAAACCCTATTCGGGCATATCCTACTACCGCATCAAACAGGTGGATACCGACGGTTCATCCACGTACAGCGACATCCGGGTTGCCAATTTACGCCCCTTACACGATGCCTTTACGATTGCTCCTAACTTGCTGAAAAGCGGACAACCCATTCAAATCAGTACGGAACTGGAGGGTTTTACCGCCAGCGCCTGCGATGCCTGGGGCAGGATTTTGTTCGAGCAGGCACTAGCACCAGGCTCCAATTCCATTGCAACGGATGGTTTGCCGGCGGGTACGTATTTTATCCGAATGTCGAATGGCCGGGATGCTTGTTTGAAAAAAGTGGTGGTGGAATAGATCATATGGAACACGGATTGGAGGGATGAGACACGGATTTTTTTAACACTTAGCGTGCACAAATAGAATTCACACAACGGCCACAGATTTCGTTTCGCTATGTGATCTATGTGTTTTTAACCATGTGCCTTATATGGTAAAACATCCATGTCTCATCCCTCCAATCCGTGTTCCATTTTTCAACATAAATCACAAAACCACCCTCGGATCCAGCCATCCATACAGCAAATCGGCCAGCAAATTGACCACCACAAATGTCAGGGCTGTAAACAACACGCAGCCCAGCACTACGGGAATGTCAAAATTGAGCAGCGCCGTAACCGTTGCGCTGCCTAAACCCTTGAAATTGAACACGTTTTCCACAAAAAAAGCGCCGGTCAGCAGGGCGGCAAACCAGCCGGAAACCGCAGAAACGATAGGGTTAAGGGCATTCCTCAGCGCATGGCGTACCACGACCTGAAAAGGAGGTAGCCCTTTGGCAGTGGCCGTCCGCACAAAATCCTGCGAAAGCACATCGAGCATCGCGCTGCGGGTGAGTTGTGTGATGAGCGCAACAGGGCGCATACCGAGCGCAATGGCAGGCAACACCAAGTTCCGCCAGCGCAGTTCCCAGTCGCCGAAATCGTCGAGTACATAAAGGCTGCCCTGTATATCCAGGCCGGTCCAGTCGCCCAGCGCATAGCCGAACACCAGCGCCAGCAACATGGCCGCCACATAGGACGGCAGCGAATAACCGAAAACAGACAGCACCGAAACCAGGTGATCCCAAAAAGTATGGGGCCGCAGCGCTGCCAGTACCCCGAACAGGATTCCCAGTATGGTGGCGATCAACATGGCAATGCCGGCCAGCAGCGCTGTATTGGGAATGGCATCTGCTAGTATTTCTGCCACGGGGCGGCCGGATTGGTAGGATTCGCGGAGGTAGGGTTGTTTGAGCACCAATGCATTGTTGTTTCCTGTAGCAAACAAAGGCCAATACGAATATTTGCGTTGATTATCAGGTGTTTGTGCTAAAACAGATACTGGGGAAACATCGGCCAGGTAACGGAACAACTGCACATGCAAAGCCTGGTCCAGACCCAGTTCCGCCGTTTTCGCCTTTACTGTAGAGGCGTCGCTGCGCTGCCCGAAAGTCAACTGCGCAGGATCGACCGGCGACAAAAAGATGATACTGGTAATGGTTGTCACAACCAGAACCATAACCAGGAGCCCGTAGGCGAGGCGGCGGAGAACGTATGCTATCATGTGTAGTGTTTTGGTGTTTTGGTGTTTTGGTGTTTTAGTGTTTTCGGGGTACCCTGCTTTGGCGTTCCGGCAATCCCAACAGAAATGCCAAACTTTACAGCCTAAAACACCAAAACACTAAAACACCAAAACACTATAAAACCGTTACCAGCACCTCCTGCCGTTCAATCATAAACCCAAAAGGCAGCAAATCCAAGCCCTCTTCCGCTGCAACAGCCTGAAAATCAGCCTCATGCCCGGCCTGAACGGCAACGAGCAATCCGCCGCTGGTTTGCGGATCAGCGAGGATATTGCGTTTGTAATCATCGACGCCAGCAATTTTGTGGCCGTAACTATCCCAGTTGCGGAGGGTGCCGCCGGGTACACATTTGTGTTCCAGGTAAAAATCCAGCATCTGCCGGTCGAGGGTAGGCGCCAGGTCAAAATGTACGATGGCGCTGGTGGCACTGGCCTCGCACATTTCCGACAGGTGGCCCAGCAATCCGAAACCCGTCACGTCGGTCATAGCCTGTATGTAGGACAAAGCGCCGAAACGTGTGCCGATTTTATTGAGTTTTTTCATGCTGTCGGGGGCGATTTGCGCGTGTTCCGGTTTCAAAACGCCTTTTTTCTGCGCGGTGGTCAGGATGCCAACGCCCAGCGGTTTGGTGAGGAACAACTGTGCGCCAGGGGTTGCGCCGCCATTTTTTTTCAGGTTTGATATCGGCAAGCGGCCCGTCACGGCCAGCCCGAAAATCGGCTCCGGGCTGTCGATACTGTGCCCGCCGGCCAGCGGAATACCTGCTTCCGCGCAGGCTTTCCGGCTGCCTTCGATCACCATATTAGCCACTTCCGGCGGCAGGGTATTGATCGGCCAGCCCAGGATGGCGATGGCCAGCAAAGGAGTACCGCCCATGGCATACACGTCGCTGATGGCGTTTACCGATGCTATCCGGCCGAAATCTTCCGGGTCATCCACAATCGGCATAAAAAAATCGGTGGTGCTGATGAGTGCCGTGCCGTCGCCGAGGTCGAACACCGCAGCGTCGTCGCGTTCTTCATTGCCCACCAGCAATTGCGGGTAATCAGGTTTGATTGCGCTGGTTTTCAGGATATGATCCAGCACTTTAGGTGAAATTTTACAGCCGCAACCCGCTCCGTGGGAATATTGCGTTAGCCGGTATGTCGTCGTATCAGATTCAGAAGATGCAGTCATTGCGATTCGTGTTATTTAAGTACCAAGGCAAACATAGGAGAAACCGGTAGGGTTTTCACTAATTTCAGATATAAGATCAGGCAATAAAAATATTATTGCTTTAAAACCACTAATTTTGCAGCGATACAAAACAAAGCATGGTATAGTCTGGCAGGGAACAAAAGCAGGTGCAATAGTGGTTACCCTCTGATATAAACCGCGAATTATCAACCGTCCAACTTTTTAGAATGGAGTACCGTCCAAGTGACATCGAGCCTAAATGGCGCAACTGGTGGAAAGAGAACCAGACGTACAAAGTTGAAAATCAACCAAGTAAGCCAAAATATTACATCCTCGACATGTTCCCCTACCCTTCCGGTGCGGGATTGCACGTGGGTCATCCGCTGGGGTATATCGCCAGCGATATCCTGGCCCGTTACAAACGTTTGCGCGGATTTAATGTGCTGCACCCCATGGGTTACGACTCATTCGGGCTTCCGGCGGAACAATATGCCATCCAGACGGGTATTCACCCCGAGGTTGCCACAGAACAAAATATTGCACGTTACCGCGAGCAACTGGACAACATTGGTTTTTCTTTTGACTGGAGCCGCGAGGTGCGCACCAGCGACCCCGCTTTTTACAAGTGGACGCAGTGGATTTTCATGCAATTGTTTAACCACTTCTACGATCTGGAGAGTGATAAAGCGTTGCCGATCAGTAGTTTAATTGGTACATTCGAAAACTACGGAAATACCAACCTGCAAGTTGTTTGCGATGAAGACACGCCTTCGTTCAGCGCTGAAGAGTGGAATGCGATGAGCGAGCGCGAACAACAACTGCTGTTACTGAAATACCGCCTCACCTACCCCGGTGAAGCCTATGTGAACTGGTGCCCGGCACTGGGTTCGGTCCTGTCGAACGACGAAGTAAAAGACGGCATTTCGGAGCGTGGCGGCCACCCCGTGGAACGCAAACTGATGAACCAGTGGAACATGCGCATTACGGCCTATGCCGATCGCCTGCTCGAAGGACTGGACAACCTGGACTGGTCCGATTCCATCAAGGAACAACAGCGCAACTGGATCAACCGCTCGGTCGGCGCATCGGTGCGTTTTGATGTGGAAGGCCATGCAGGCACGCTGATAGAGGTATTTACCACCCGTGTCGATACGATTTACGGCGTCACTTTTATGGTGTTGGCCCCGGAACACGAACTGGTGCAGCAACTGACCAAAGACGCGCAACGTACTGATATTGAATCGTATATCAAATGGGCGGCCGCACGTTCGGAAGTAGACCGGATGTCGGAAACCAAAAAAGTGACCGGCGCATTTACCGGCGCCTATGCCATCAATCCCTTCAACAACGAACGGATTCCGATCTGGATTGCCGATTATGTTTTGGCCGGTTACGGTACCGGCGCAGTCATGGGCGTACCATCCGGCGACCAGCGCGACTGGAATTTTGCCACGCATTTTAGCCTACCTATTGTCCCGATTCTGGACGCTCAGCAGGATATTGAAAACATGGCCGACGCCACCAAAGAAGGGCGTTACATCAATTCCGGCATCATCAATGGCATGACCTACGCCGAAGCGACACAGACATTGATTCAGTGGCTCGAAGAACGCGGCCTGGGTAAAGGCAAAACACAATACAAACTGCGCAACGCCGTGTTCAGCCGCCAGCGCTACTGGGGCGAGCCGGTGCCGGCTTACTGGAAAGACGGTGTCCCCTACCTGATCGATGAACAGGATCTGCCACTGGTATTGCCTGCGGTGGACAAATACCTGCCGACGGAAACAGGCGAACCGCCGCTGGGCCGCGCAGAAGGCTGGAATTACAAAGGGTACGAATACGAGTTGTCGACCATGCCGGGCTGGGCTGGTTCTTCCTGGTACTTCTACCGCTATATGGACCCGAACAACGACAAGGAATTTTGTTCCAAATCCGCTGCCGAATACTGGCAGCAGGTCGATTTTTACCTCGGCGGTTCCGAACACGCCGTCGGGCACTTGTTGTACAGCCGTTTCTGGAACCATTTCCTGTACGACCTGGGTTTGGTGCCACACCGCGAATTCGCCAAACGACTGGTCAACCAGGGCATGATTCAGGGCCGCTCCAATTTCGTTTTCCGTGCCCGTGAACGTTTTTTTGAGGAATACCTGATGCTGAAGGTATTGAACCCTTTCTTTTCCGAAATGGGACCAATGGCGATCGTCAAGGCTGATTTTGAAGAAGAACACCAGTACGATTTCGCTTTTCAAACCAATAACCTGGTGATCGAGGTGACTTCCAGCAAGCAGTCGGACAAGATCGAACGCGTCTACCGCACCGCCCAGTCGGACGGCAAACGCCTGCTGGTGCTGTACACCGAGGAGTTGATCGATCACATCAACGCACCGGAAGTAACGGCTGAAAAAATCCGCAGCGCCCTGGCCGGCCAGGAAGATTATATCATTAGTACCGAAGAACCCCGATGCGAGCAATTGTTCGTTTCGTATAACTTGTTACACAAATACCACCCTGAGTCCTTTACCAAATTGCATGTGGATGTCAACATCGTGGTGGACGATGTGCTGCAAATAGAGAAAACACGGGGCAAACAGCAGTTTGAAAAAACCAATTTCAAATTGGACGCGAGCGGGAAGTATCTCTGCTCCTGGGAGGTGGAAAAAATGTCGAAATCGAAGTACAATGTGGTCAATCCCGACGACATGGTGCAGGAATACGGCGCCGACTGTTTCCGGATGTTCGAGATGTTCCTGGGTCCTATCACCGACGCCAAACCCTGGAATACGCAGGGTATCAGCGGCGTGAGCGGCTTTTTGCGCAAGTTCTGGGGGCTGTTTTTCAATGCTGCCGGTCAGTTTACGGTGAATGATGAAGCGCCGAATAAAGACGAGTTGAAAGTCCTGCATACCTGCATCAAAAAAGTGACGGACGATATCGAGCGCATCAGCATGAATACCTGCGTCAGCCATTTTATGATCGCTACCAACGACCTGCGCCGCATGAACAGCTCCAAACGCGCTGTGCTGGAGCCGATAGTAACGATGCTGGCACCGTTCGGTCCGCATATCGCCGAAGAGCTCTGGCGTTTGCTGGGACACTCCACGACTGTTTGTGATGCCACCTGGCCCGTGCTGAATGAAGAATACCTGAAGTCCGATACCTATGTGTTCCCGATCCAGATCAACGGAAAACTGCGGGCTACCATTGAATTGCCGACGGATATCAATGCCGCCGACGCCGAAGCAGCCGCTTTAGCACTCGAACAGGTGCAAAAATGGCTGGAAGGAAAGGCGCCGAAAAAGGTGGTGTTCGTGCCGGGCAGAATGATCAACATAGTCTTATAAGTCGTCAGTCCGAAGTCCGTAGAGTGCGCCGTTTCACACTTGGAATTCCAGGTATGAAACGGCGCACTCTACAGACTTCGGACTTCGCACTGACGACTTCGGACTACTCTGGACTTCGGACTTTGTACAGGCTCCACATCCGCGTGCGGCTTTGCCAGTCGTTCAGGTTCACATTCAGAATCCAGTCGGGGAAATAGGCATAAATCCTTTCCGTCGCTGCATCTTTCGGCGGGTTTTTCAATTGCAAATCCTGGGAAAGCAAGAGTGCTCCTTCGGGCATTTTTTTCGCTTTGATGTCCACGTACATCACATTTTGGATGTTCGGCGCGCGGTAAAAATTCATATTCAGCCCAACTACTTCATAGAGCATTTTTTTGTGCGAATACACGATTGTCGGTTTAACAGCGGAATAACCGTATAAAAACCGAAAACAGGCGACCGATTCCTGAGCCGCCAGCAGGCTGCGCACAGGCAGCAGCAGGCAATTGATCGACAGGGTGAATACAAAAAAACGGCGGTACCACAACAGGCCAGTCCTTTTCCCCGACAGGTATTTTTCCACTTCCAGCATTCCCCAAACGCACAATACCAGCACCGGCAAAACCATGGGGAACATAAACCGCAATTCCTTGTGCCCCACCGCGAAATGTGCCGCAAGAAAAGGCAGCAGGCACCATACGAGCAGGTGCCCGCGGCGGCTCCAGGTACCCCGCAGCAAAAAAAGCAGCAATAAAACGCTGACCGGCGGCACGGCTGTCAGCAAGGTTTCGGCAAAATAATACCACCAGGGCGAAGTGCCCCAGTAAGCGGCCTTATCATCTATAATATTGGAAATGAAATAGTTATAAGAAGGAAAAACGTATTCCCCATACAGCCAGCAATCAGCGCCAATACCCACCGGCAATGCCAGTGCAAGTCCGGGCAACAAATAACGAAGCGATGTTGCAGAAACGTTTGACGTTGCCATTTGCCAAAGCAGCCAGCCGCCTGCACCCAGCAGTGCGAATCCCATTTGAAAACGAAAGAAGAAGGATAAACCCAGCAAAAAACCGGCGAGAACCAGGCGCAAGGGCTGCCTTTGTATTCCGGAGTGTTCAAGCCCATGCAGCAGCAGCAGAATCCCCGTGCCAAAACTCAAACCCGCCATATTTTCAGAAGAAAAACGCACGGAGAGGTAGGGCACAAACCACAACAAAAGTACAGCCCATCGCAATTTGTTCCCGGCAGCGGAAAAAGAATCCTGCTTGTCCAGCCACGACGCCCAACTAAAAAACATCCATAAGCACAACCAGCCACTAAACAGGCGCATCAAAAATGCCTGAATAAATGGATGCTGAATGCCGATTGCTTCCGCAACGCGTATCATTCCGTAGGCCAGTGCAGGTTGTAAACCCGGTCGGATCTGTGCCTCAAACTCCCATGGCAATTCGCTTGCCGCGCTGCGACCGAGTTTGTAATGTGCCGGCTCCAGCACTTGGAAATGCTCGTCGGGGTGGTGATAACCCTCACTAAACCAGGCGGTTATCGCATAGAGCAGTAAAGCGATTACAAGTGTGGCGCGCTGTGACATAGAGTTGTAAATAGAAAAAAATGGAACACGGATTGAAAGGATGAGACACAGATTATTAAACACATAGGCACATAGAAAACATAGCGTAGAGTACTCTAAAAACTATGTTTTCTATGTGTCTATGTGTTTAATAAAAAAATATGTAGTTTAAAAATCCGTGTCTAATCCCTTCAATCCGTGTTCCATTTTTTGATCTCACTTCCCCCTACCCTGCAACAACACCAGCACCGTATAAAACATGATTTTAAAATCGAGCGCCAGGGTCATGTTTTCAATATACAGCAAGTCGAAACGCAGGCGCTGGAGCATTTCCTGCACATTGGAAGCATAGCCATATTTCACCTGGCCCCAGGAAGTGATGCCTGGGCGCACTTTCAACAGGTGTTTGTAATGTGGGTTCTGCTCTATGATCAGGTCGATAAAGTATTTCCGTTCCGGGCGCGGGCCAACCAGCGACATATCGCCACGCAGCACGTTCCAGAAATTAGGCACTTCGTCCAGCCGGTATTTGCGCATAATGCCGCCCCAGGGGGTGCAGCGCGGATCGTTATCGGTGGACAACTGGGGGCCCATTTTTTCAGCGTCGACATACATGGAGCGGAACTTGATGATTTTGAAAGGCAGTCCGTTCAATCCGATGCGTTCCTGTTCAAAAAAGATAGGCCCAGGGGAGGAAATCCGCACGCGTAGCGCGGTGTATAATATCAGGGGCGACAAAATAATCAGTGCAATAACACTCACGACGAGGTCGATCAGGCGTTTGATCATCCGTTGCCATTTGGGCATCAGTTCCTGGCGGATTTCGATGAGCACAGCCCCGTACACATGGTTCATTTTAACCGTACCCAACAGGATATCGTACATATCGGGGATGATTTTCACCAGTACTTGCTCTCCAAAATCGAACAGGATATTTAAAATACCCCGCAGCCGGTTGTGTTCAGAAGTTTCGATCGCTATAATGACCTCCTCGATTTCAGCGTTGCGAATAATCTGATCGAGTTCATTTAAGGTACCCAGTCTGGGCAGGTGTTCGGCCATAAATTGTTCGCTGCCGCCATTGGTATCCACGAATCCGATAAACTTATTTCCCAAGCCTTTTTTCCGGCTTTTGATATCCCAGTACAGGTCCAGCGCGTTTTGGTTGCCGCCTACCAGCAAGGTATTAAAAGTAATCAGTCCCGCTTTGAGTTTTCGGCTGGCGCGGGTGAGTAAAATCATCCTGGAAATGGCCGTCAGGAGAAAATGCAGGCCAAAAAGTGCCAGAAAGGAGTGGTAATAGGTACGGTAATCGCGTACCACATCGTCCAGTATCAGTGAAAAAAACAGGAAGGTCACCCCGAGAAAGGAGAGAAAAAACGTCTGCGTCAGGGTCGTCAGTCGCGACATCCTGTAAATATCCGTGTGCTGGTCAAAAATGCCGTACAACAACACCCAGCCGACAGGCACAATCAGTACACCAAGATAAAAATTAGGATCCTGAAACACCCCGGCATTCAGGGTAGAATCTTCCAGGGTTTTACGGTATAAAAAAAACAAAGCCCATGCCAGCATAGCCATTGCGAAATCGGCAATTCCATAAATCAGGGTGTCGCGTTGGCGTAGTCGGCGCTGCATTTTAATGTGTGTATGGTGTTTCGTTTGTAGTGTTGCGTTTTTGGTGTTTCGTGTTTGGGGCACTCTGCTCCTGGCAGGGCTGTTAAGTTTTGAATATATATTGGTAATTGATCATTGAAAACTGGATATTTTTTAATGCAAAAAGGGCTGAACCTATTGGCCCTGCCAAGCGCGGAGTGCCCCAAACACGAAACACCAAACACGAAACACCTCAAAAATGCACCAGGCGAATATTGTCCAGCCGAACGGCCCCTTCCAACTTACTGTATTTGCCGGAAGCATCTTTGGGGAGTTGCGCCCTGAAAAACAACCGGTATTTGTCCTCCTGCAAGGCTACTACAAATTCTGTGAGGTTGAAATACGTTTTATTCCAGGTTTCCGTCGTATTAAAATAATATACGGCCTGGTTAGTTTCCTGTGCTGAGGAGCCTTTACCGATCAGCCACAATTCAAAAGGAATATCATTCCGGTAATGTAATTCCAGCCAGGTCTGTTCTGCGCCAGCGGTTGGCAGTTCGACCTCTTCCGTTGCAATTTCAATCAGGGCATGTGCGGTATCCACTTTCAGCAACACACATTTACCTGCACCGCCGAATGCCCCATCGGCTGTCACCACAAAGGAGGTAGCAGGGTCCGTGTCGCGCGCTTCCAGCAAGATCGATGCGCCGCCGTCAAAGGAAGCGCGGCTGAAATCCCAGGCATATTCCGTATTGTCATCATATTCCGTAACAGGCTGGATGACAGTGTTTTGTCCGGGCGAAAGGGTATAATCCTGGTCGTGGCGTTTCAAAAAACTGTAAATATCAGGCGTTTCCAGCACGCCGTTTTTTTTCACACCCGGGAACAACCACACCTCACTCTGTCCTTCCGCCAGGATAGGCACGGTCGCCGGCAGGGTATAAGCACCCAGGAATTCACCGTTGACATACAACCATCCATCTGTGATTTTTTGCCAGGCTGCGCCGCCCTGGGCGTTCACCGTGAACGGCTCCAGTTGCAGGTAGGCCGGAATGGGTTCGGGTTTGTCCGTACAGGCTGAAACGAGGAGCGACAAAGCGCCGAGGCAGTAGTAGATGTGTTTTTTCATGGTGAGTTGTTTGTCGTGAAACGTGAGTCGTGAGTCGTGAGTCGTGAGTCGTGAGTCGTGAGTGGCATTGCG